>JAGWVT010000032.1 GCA_018970765.1 Actinomycetales bacterium | reverse complement strand
TTGGTGGAGAGGCCGTAGCGCACCATGACAATCTCGACGAGGTCATCGTCAATGTCAATGTTGGTCCGCGACATGTGTAAGACCATACACCAATATGGTGTATGGTCCTAGGGGCGCGGAAGCGGGTCCGGGCCCACGGTTTCGCGGCCTCCGCCCCACTGCCATGTCATACCGTTCTGCACACCGTTAGGTAGGCGGCTGATTACGAGACTCCAGCAGATTTTTTCATCACCGCACGAGTCGTCGTTGTTTCGCGTGAGGAAGAAGTACTTGTCGGCCCAGGCCATTGCCTTGCCTTCACCCTCGTATCCCTCGAGGACCAAGGACTTGTTCGCACCGGTGGTGTCGATAATCGACATGGCCACGGAAGGCTTTCCGATAAACGGATTCCGCAAATCGATGAATTGGTAGTTCGAGGAGCCACTGGGACCATCGCGTTCAACTGGCGCCTGGCCAAAGCCAATGTCGTTATATGCGTAGGCCGAGTTCTGTCCCAAGAGAGGGTAGGAGCAGACTGTGGCACGTCCCGAGGGGGGGATCCGCCCCTTAATGGCAAATGGCCTCATTTCTCGCATCAACTTGACGTACATCTCGTCATCCACCCAATTGGTGATGGACATGCTCACTGCCCGCATGAAGATACCGCCGCAGCCAGGAACTTGCCCGTCCAGCAGCTGTGCGTAGGCCGCGGGTGCGGGTGGTGGGGTTGGTTTCGGGGCGCTGGCTACCCAGGTACCACCTTCCGCGGGGGTACCTGCGCCATATGCGTTGTAGGCCGCGACGCGGACGACGTAGGAATCTCCGGGGGTCAGTCCGGTGATGGTGCACGGCATTTCCCAGGGCCGACAGGGCCACTGCGTGGTGAACTCTGTGCCACCTGTCTGGGGGACCGCCGTGACGAAGTACTGCGAGATCACGCCGGCATCGCTTGGTCCGTGAGCGGTTACCGAAATCGAGCCGTTGCCTGTGGTGACACTATCGATCGTGGGTGCTGGAGGAACTCTGCTACTCGCTTGAGCGGGGGCGACTTCGTCCTCGGATGGTGAGGAACTTGCTGAAACTGACGGGATAGCAGTGCTGGCGACTGTTGACGGCCCAAGGGGGCTCACCGTTGGTGATGACGTGACTGCACTTGCCGAGGCTGATGCTGTGAATGCGCCGGCTGATTCGTCGGGTGCGGCCGAACGCGCTGCTGCTCCACAGGCGGCGATAGTCAGGGAACCAACGACGCATGCGCAAGTGACGAGCCAGGACCGTGACATTCAATCACCCTATGGCAGACTGCGGCCGACGCCACGGAGGAGTGAGATGGCTAAGAAGGACGAAGTAGAGCCCCAGATTTTCCGACCCCCGTTTCCTGAGCCCTACCCGACGCCGGACGCGGTCTCTCCGCAGTTCAGGCGAATCGGTGGCTATGCATGGCGCCTGATCGCCGTCGGTGTCGTGATCTGGGGGCTAGTCATCCTCGTCGAGCCGCTCCAGACACTCATGCTGGCGGTTTTCTTCGCACTCCTGACAGCGGCCTGGCTCATGCCCGTAACGAACCTCATGGCAAGAGTGATGCCTCGACCGCTGGCGGCACTGCTCTCCCTGCTGCTTTTCGCGCTCGTTATTGCGTTGGTGTTCGTATTCATCGGCGTCCAGGCTGTTAACCAGTGGGATGGTTTGGGCAAGGCCTTCACCGAAGGCGTTGAGAGTTTCAACCTGTGGTTACGGCAGGGTCCGCTCGCTATGACGGAAGCGGACATTACCTCGGCCTACGAGACAGCTGTGGCCTTCATCCAGAAGTCTGGGGGCGACATCGCGCTCGGCGTGCTGAGCGGTCTTACTGGCGTCGTTGGCCTAGCCACCGCGGCTGCAGCCGCGATCTTCATCCTGTTGTTCTTGCTCATCGAGCCGCACAAGATGTTCGGCTGGCTGGTGCAGTGGATGCCGTCGCGTAATCGGGAAGTGATCGGGGGATCCATTCGGATTGGGTGGACCGCCTTCTCTCAATACTCCATAGGTGTGCTGTTGGTTGCAATGTCGAATGCCATTGTGGTCACTATCGCCCTGCTTCTGTTGGGTGTGCCACTGGCAATCCCACTCGGAGTCCTGGTCTTCTTTGGCGCATTCATCCCATATATCGGCGCACCGATTGCCATGTTCCTCGCGGCGTTCGTGGCATTCGTAACCGACGGACCGCTTGCCGGTGTCATCGTCATTGTCTTGATCTTCGTCATCGGCCAGCTTGAAGGAAACGTCCTGCAACCCCTCATCATGGGGAAGACCGTGAATCTGCACCCGGTGTCCATCGTGCTCGTCACTGCGATCTTCGCCGCCTATTTCGGGCTCCTAGGCGCGTTGATCGGGGTGCCGGTCACGGCATCGATCTACGGCATCATGAAGTACTTGCAGGCGCCGGTGGCTCAGCCGGTAGGTGGCAGTGCGGATACCGCGCGCAGGCGAAGGAGTTCGCGCGCGAAAGCCTAGACCGTGGTGACCGCTGACTCGCTGCGCTTGGCCTCTTCGGTGCCCAGGAAGAAGACCTGGATTCCTGTACCCGATGGCACTGCCCGGGCAATGGTGATTCGGTAATTACCTGAACTGTTGACCTGCTCTCGGCCGCTGAGTTTCCAGGTGCCATCGGAGCGCTGGACCTTGACGGCTACATAGCCGAACTGAGTCGTGGCTGCTGAACCAGCGCTATCCAGAACGGTACCCGTCACGATGGTTCGACTGCCGGCCACGGATGCACTAGATACTGTGGTCGTTGAGGTTGCTTTACTCACTGGGAAACGCAAAGTGGTCGATCGGTTGAAGCTGCGCGTGGCCCCAGAGGTTTCGGCAAGTCGTACTCGCACCGTTGCGGTCCACATTCCGGCACCATCACCAGAACAAATCTGCAGGTCGGCTGGCGAGGTAGTGGTTCCGTAGCCGGTCACCATGTCTGAGACCCGTCCGCCGCCGCGCCGTCGGGCATCAATTTCTACACTCCACTGCACGTCCGAGGCGGCATCGCTGACTGCTATTTCGTAGGGAAACTCAGTGCACTCTTCGGTGAATTCGCCGCCGTTAATGGTGACAGCCACTGAGCCGATTGGCGTAGGTACCGAACCGGTGTCGGCAAGCGCCGGGGTGGGTGGCACGGCTAGGAGTGTCCCGGTGGTCAAGGCGGCCAACGCTGCGGCCTTGGGCGACTTCATGCGGTCACAATAGGCCTATACCTCGGATTGCGAAGCAAAAACCAGGTGAGCACAATGAGGGGGACACGCGCAGCCGGTGACTGGTGTCCCAGAACGGACTTGCGCATGGTTGTCTTTGGGAGTGGGCGCGATGGTTGGAGTCTTTGATCTCTTTCGCATTGGTGTGGGCCCATCGAGTTCACATACCGTGGGGCCAATGCGAGCGGCCGGCTCATTTGTGCAGGCCTTGGCAGATGCTGGATCGATCCGTGACGTCGCGTCCATCGAGGTCGAACTCTTCGGATCGTTGGCAGCTACCGGGCGTGGGCATGGCACCTTTACGGCAATCCTGCTCGGTCTGGAGGGGCAGGATCCGCAGACGTTAATGCCCGAAGTCGCTCAGTCGAGCTTGGATCGAATCGAATCGACGGGTTCTATTCAGTTACCGGGGGGCAGCAAGGTTCCACTCGGCGTTGACGATATTCGTCTGTTCCCCAAGATTGTGTTCGATCGCCATAGCAACGCGTTGCGACTAACCGCCAGGGACGTGAATGGCTCGGTTATGTGCGCCGAGACGTATTTCTCGGTGGGTGGTGGATTCGTTGTACGTGAAGGTGAGGCGGTTGCCGGAGATGACCAGGACGAAGAATGCAGTCTTCCGTATCCGTTTGGAACGGGTGCGGAGCTCATTGAGGTGTGCGAACGGGAGGAAATGAGCATCAGCGCGGTCATGCTCGCGAATGAGCTAGCAACGCGCAGCGAGACCGAGGTGCGCAGCGGGATTTTGCAGCTTTGGGAGGTCATGCAAGCCTGCGCGCACTCCGCAATGAATCGATCGGGAGTGCTTCCCGGCGGGCTCGAGGTTCGCCGGCGCGCGCCCGACTTACGGCAAAGGCTTGAGCAGCAGGATGAGGAGCGAAATCCCCGGTACTGGCAGGAATGGGTCAGTTTGATTGCACTTGCCGTCAACGAGGAGAACGCAACGGGTGGCCGCGTCGTCACTGCCCCGACCAATGGTGCGGCCGGCATCATCCCGGCCGTCCTGTACTACGTCGCTAACTACGCCGAGGATGTGGCAGGTGGCAGTCAGGAGGTGATTGACGATGCCATCGTTCGCTTCTTCCTGGCTGCCGCAGCGATTGGTGCACTGATCAAAGAACACGCCTCGATTTCGGGAGCAGAGGTCGGATGCCAAGGGGAAGTCGGTGCTGCGGCAGCCATGGCGGCTGCCGGATTAGCCGAAGTTCTCGGTGGAACGCCTCGGCAGGTGGAGAACGCAGCCGAGATCGCCATGGAGCACAGCCTTGGTCTCACCTGCGATCCCATCGGCGGGCTCGTGCAGATCCCCTGCATCGAGCGCAATGCGATCGGCGCGGTGAAGGCGATTTCGGCCGGGCGCATGGCGCTGTGGGGGGATGGCATCCATCATGTTTCCTTCGATCAAGTCATCGCAACCATGCGGGAAACTGGCCGTGACATGAGCAGCAAGTACAAGGAAACTGCAACTGGCGGGCTGGCCATCAGCGTTGGAGTCAACGTCGTCGAGTGCTGACTGCGGGCCCTGCCCGGCCACAGTCCAGCTAGGTCACATCCTCAGGTAACTCGCTCCGTTGAAGTCCAAAACCGCACCGCTGGCCCACTCGGCTTGTGGTGAAGCTAGGTAGAGCACAGCCTCAGCCACCTCACCAACGTTTGCCACCCGGTTGTAGGGGCTTTCAGCGCGCCGAACCACGCCCTTCTCACCGATGAGTTCGCTGGCTGCCATGTCAGTTTCGACGAAACCGGGGGCCAGGGTGGTCACGGCGATGCGCCGCGGCCCCAAATCTTTCGCCAGCGATTGGCCGAAGGCGACCAACGCTGCCTTACTCGCTCCATAGGCTGGGGAGCGAGGCTCACCGCGAAAGGCGCCGCGGGAACCGACGTTGACAATGCGGCCCTCATCAGGCATGTGTTGTAGTGCGCACCAAGTGACGTTCGCTGCACCGATGAGATTGACGCCCAAGGTCGCCTGCCAGGCCTGCTGCCAGGACTCGTAGTCGGTTTCGCCCACCGGATGGGCAAAGAAGACCCCGGCGTTGTTCACTAAAACGTCAATGCGACCGAGTGCAGTTGCTGCTTCGTCAACCATGGCTCGTACCTGCTCGGGGTCTTGCAGGTCCGCGAAAACGAGTTGGTGTCCAGTTCCGGGGAGAGCGGCAAGGGTCGCCAATGCATGATCCGATGGCGCACTGGCATGCACCGCAACGTGATCTCCTTCGCGAGCGAACGCCGCGGCAATGGCGGCACCAATGCCACGTGAACCACCCGTGACCAGGACACCTCGTGACATGCGTGCATGGTAGCCACCGGGCGACTCGGCCAAGATAAGCAGCGATCAGGTAGGCCGACTCCAGCCGGCGAAAGGCAGATTAGTCTGGCTCGACAGTTCCAATAGCCGATTCCACTTCGCTGTGCGCTCCGAACGCATCGTTGAGCCAACCTTGATCTGGCCAGCGCCGGTACCGACAGCCAGGTCTACCAACCAGGACTCTTCAGTCTCCCCGGAACGTGCTGAGACCACCGTGCCCCAGCTTTGCTGCTTGGCCAGCGCCAGCGCCTGCGTGGTCCGCAGCAGCGAACCAGCTTGATTAGGCTTTATGAGAATGGCGTTTGCCTCGCCTGCCTCGATGCCCAGCCGCAGGCGCGCGGCATTGGTGACAAAGCGATCGTCACCAATGACCTGGGCGCTAGAGACTAGAGACCGTGCGCAGGCCCAGTCGTCATCCTCACCGATCGGGTCCTCAATGCTGATCACACCGAAGTCGCCGATCCACTGTTGGATCTGCGCAACGAGCTCCTGTCCGCTGAGCTCGTTTCCTGCAATGCGATATCGGCCCGCTGACACTTGGAATTCCGTGGCCGCCACGTCTAAGGCAATACCAATCTTCGCCGTGGCGCTGAGCTCCACAATCGCCTGGTGCACAGCAGCGATAGCTGATGTCGAGGATTCGAAGGCAGCGGCCAGACCGCCCTCATCAGCGACGAGAGCGGTGGGATGACCCAGTCGGTCGAGCACCTCGCGCGTTGCCGCACGTGTGCACCAGGCATCGTGGATCGCCTCTTCCACGCTTTTCGCGCCGAACGGTAGAGCAAGAATGTCTTGGATGTCGATAGCGCGTGCTGCGTGTGCGCCGCCGGAGATGATGTTGACCATTGGCATGGGCAGTGTTGGTTGGGCACCGCACCAGTGCGCCATCAGCTGCCATGGCTCTGTGCGAGTGGCCTGGGCCACCGCGAGCCAACTGGCCACACTCACGGCCATCGCAATGTTGCCCCCGAGTCCGGACCAGGGCGTGGTCCCGCTCGCTGGGAAAGTGGCGTCTAGGTCCGAAAGTGCATGTTCGACCGCCACCGGGTCGCCGGCGTCGACACCAATGACCGCTTGACGCAGGGGCGCAAGACGTGTGTTGATGATGCCCTCGACACTTCTTCCGGCAAAGGCTGTTCCACCATCGCGCAGGAAGGCTGCTTCGTGGCTACCGGCACTTGCGCCGGCAGGAGCCGTTGCGGCTCCGCGACCATCGGCGAGCGAGACAAAGGCCTTGACTGTTGGATCACCGCGTGAGTCAAGAACCTGCAACAGGTCGACCTGGGTTATTCGGTGAACCACTGGGCCTCAACCTCCGGGATGGTGGCACCCTGCAACAGCGCGGTAGCCATCATGGTGACCTGCGCCTGTTCCTCCACGGTGAGGTAGCCAACAGGTGACCGGCCCGCGACACGGACCGCCAGGATCACCCCGGTATGGCGCGCCAAGGCGTGATCGTTTCTTGGATGGCGTACTAGGACCTGCGGATCGAAGAAGGCACGGCGAATTTCGCTCATGAGTCGGGGGCGCGAGCGATGGTGCTTCACACTCTTGAGCAGCAGGTGTGCTGACATGGAACCAAGGTCGAGTAACGGGTTGCCTATGTGACAAATCTCCGTGTCGATCACCCACAGGCCGTCTGGATGACACAGCACGTTCTTCGGCGTGAAGTCACCATGAATCAACGCGGTTCGCTCCTGGAGCAACTCATCAATACAAGTTTGGATGGGCGCGGCGTAGTCCGGCCACCGTTGCGCCATACCGCGATAGAAGGGATCGACACGAAGCTGCGTCACGCGGATGGTGTCGTCCAGAACCGTGTCTCGATAGGCCGCGATCGGTGCACCATGCCAGGACTCCGCCAGGCTGCGAAGGGTTTGCGCAACAGCGATGTCATCGTCTGAAGGTTCGGTGAGCAAGCGTGCGCGCCAGTCGATGCTCGGCTGTGGTGCTAGGGGAAGCACGACACTAGGCGGATTGTCGACGATGGCAATCGGCTTGGGGACCGCTTGAGGGGTCAGTTCATGGAGCGCTGCCAGACCGTGACCCTCTGGCACGGCTCGGGAGGGGTCTGCCAGCCATTCCTCAGCCACGGTCAACCGGGCCAAAGCCTGCTTCACCACGACGGTTGAGCCGTCGCTCAACTGCACGGCCGTCGTCTCGCTCGACACCCCACCAGGCAGTGCCGTGATGATCGCGTTGTCTGAATTGAGACCGACCTGGTCCAGAACCAGAGTGATCTGGTTGTGTGATGGCGTCATGGCGAGATCACGTGGTCATCAGTAGGTGGCTCGCCCGCCGGAGGCATCGAAGACGAATCCTGTCGTGAAACTGCACTCCGGTGACACGATGAAGGCGATAGTTTCCGCCACTTCGCGAGGTTCACCAACGCGGCCCATCGGAATCCGGCTGATTAAGTAGTCACGTACCGCCGGTGGCTGGCTATCCACCATGGGCCCACTGATGACCGCCGGCGCGAGTGCATTGATGGTGACCCCAAGTGGCGCATACTCCTTTGCGGCGCCCTTGACGAATCCGATCAGGCCAGCCTTCGAGGTGTCGTATGGGGTCATGTTCGGGTTACCTTCTTTACCTGCGATGGACGCCACATGCAGGATGCGTCCGTAGCCGGCCTCCAACATCTGCGGAATCACACCTTGCGTGAGCAGAATCGCGCCAATCAAGTTGACATCAATGACGTGACGAAACTCGTCCACCGGGACTTCATGCGCGGGCTTACCCAGTAGCCCAGTTATGCCAACACAGTTCACCAGAATCTGAACCGTGCCAACGGCATGTGCAGCGGCTACGAGTGCCTGCACGCTGAATGCATTCGCCACATCGACCTGGATTGGGTGCACATTCGCCCCTTGGCCAGCAAGCTCGCCGGCGCATTCCTGCAAGCGGTCCGCTGCAATATCGGCCATAACAACCGTAGCCCCGCGTTCGGCTAGGACCTGGCAGGTGGCCAAGCCGATCCCACTCGCCGCACCAGTGACGATCGCCAACTGACCTTGCATCGAGTGGGGCACAGGATCGCCTTCCGCTGAATCTCGCATCGAGCGTCCCATATTGTCAGGCATTAGATGCCGTCCCACAGCAGACCTGCGAGGAAGCATGTCCGAGGAACTTGGTTGGCCGGTGAGAGTGTTCGATACGCGCCAGTGTGAACTTGGCGAAGGGCCACTCTGGGACCACGCCAATGACCGCGTGCTGTGGGTTGACATCCTCAACTCACGTGTTTTGTCGCGAACATTCACGACGGATACTCCCGGCACCTTCCAGTGCCCTCGGCATGTCGGCGCTGTTCTGCCGCTAGATGATGGCCGCTGGCTACTCTGCCTGCAGGACGGGCTGTACACCACTGATCTCGCAAGTGGAGAACTGATCGAGGTCGCCGCATTCCCACACAGCGTGAAGTCCAATGCCGATGGCCCGCACCGCCTGCGAGCGAACGACGCCAAGGTGAGTCCGAGGGGAGTCGCCTACGTAGGCACCATGGCCTACGACCCGGAGGGTGACGCGGGTAGCGCCGCGTTGCATGTCCTTGATGCCGGGCAATTGAAAACTCTCCTCACCGGGGTGACCATCAGCAATGGCATGGGCTGGTCACCCGACGGCACCACCATGTATTACATAGACAGCCCCACCGGGCGAATCGACCGCTGTTTCGGAGATGGACTGCAGGATCCGTTGCGGCGCGAACCGTTCATTGCCATCGATCCCCGAATTGGGGTTCCCGATGGCATGTGCGTTGACGCAGATGGATACCTCTGGGTGGCGATCTGGGGTGGTGGGTGCGTGATGCGCTTCGCGCCGGATGGGTCAAGCGCTGGTCGAATCAGCGTGCCCTGCCCTCAGGTCACCAGCTGCACATTTGCCGGTCAAGATCTGCGCACGTTGGTGATCACCACGGCAGCAGAAGGTTTGACGACGGGGCACCAGATTTTGGAACTTGGCTCCTCGGAATCTGCTTATGGGATGACCTACGCTGTGCAATCCCAGGTCGCCGGCCAGGTCCAACCACGGATCCGAACCGAGCACATCAAGCCGAAGAGGGATTCATGACCGCTGACACCGTGATCGACGCTGTCGAACGCGCCCACCGCGCTCAGCAAGCCTGGTGGGTGTCGGAGCCGCAGGCCCGTGCCGCGGTCCTGGAATCCATCGCAACAGCACTGGATGCCCAGGCGGAAGAACTGGCAACCATCGCCGATCGGGAAACCCACCTAGGCATGCCGCGTTTGGTTGGCGAAGTTGCACGCACGACCTTTCAGCTGCGCATGTTTGCCACAGCGTTGCGTGCGGGCAGCATCCTCGCCCCGCAAACTGACCCGGCTGTTCCCGGGCCACCACCGCAGGGCCACCCGACCTTGCAGCGCGTGTACTTGCCAATTGGTGTCGTTGCTGTCTTCGGTGCCAGTAACTTCCCGTTCGCCTTTGGTGTGCTCGGTGGGGATTCGGCCTCGGCATTAGCGGCTGGATGTGCCGTTGTGGTCAAAGAACATCCCGCCCACCCGGAACTTTCGCAGCGTCTGGTGCAGATCGCGCGTGATGCGATCGCTGGGGCAGGGGCGCCTATGGACTTGCTGACCTCGGTGCGTGGAGTGCGCGAGGGTGCCGAACTCGTTGCCGCCGACCAGATTCGCGCGGTTGGGTTTACCGGATCCCTCGCAGGTGGCCGTGCTTTGTACGACATCGCAGCGAATCGTGCTACCCCGATCCCGTTTTACGGGGAACTGGGAAGTTTGAATCCGGTTGTCGTCACTCGAGCGGCGGCGACAGCACGCGGACCTGAAATCGCCAAGGGTTACGTGGAATCGATGACGCTTGGTGCCGGTCAGTTCTGCACCAAGCCGGCCGTCCTCTTGGTCCCGGCCGATTCCACCATCATTGACGAGGCGCTAGCACTGCTGCCTGGCTTACCCGCGATGACCCTGCTTACCGCAGACATCGCCACTCGCTTCGATGCTGGCATCGCCGCACTTGCTGCCACGCCGGGCGTGCTGGTCCATCGCGCCACAAACTCAGCGGGCGACCAGCAGAGTCCGGCCATCGTCACGGCTGATCTCGCTGCGTTCCTGGATCCAGCCAGTGCACTTCGCCACGAATGCTTTGGGCCAAGTTCAGTCGCGCTTACCTATCAGGATCCTGCCCAGGCTCTGCAGGTACTCAACCTTGATGAAGGCGTGTTGGTCGGTTGCGTCCACGGCGAAGATGATGACCCTGACGCGCATCTGTTTTTACGCGCCATCGAGCAACGTGCCGGTCGGGTCGTCTGGAATGGCTGGCCGACCGGAGTGGCCGTCACCCCGGAGCAGATGCACGGCGGCCCCTATCCGGCTGCCACCGCTAGCACCGCGACCTCGGTGGGCCTGCATGCAGCGGAGCGCTTCGCTCGTCCCGTGGTACGTCAGGACTGGCCTGCCCACCACAGCAATCCAGCAGCGATCGTCGAGCGCGCGGAGTAGAACCCCAGCACCATCACTGGCTCGATCGGCAGGCCGGGGAATGACGGCACAATCTGACCACCGGCCAAGACCAAGACCGGCACCGCAACTGCCGTAGCCGCCAACTCCCACGCCGCCCATCGGGGTCGCACAATCGTCAATCCAATGAGCAGCCACAACCCGATGACACCGACCGTGATCCACGCCTGTATTCCCTGCACGATTGTAATCACCGCGGGCAGTGTCAGGAATGCAGCCGGGACGCCCTGCAGCACCAACGCGGCGATCCACTGGCATAACCGCTGTGGTTTTCGCCTGCCTCGCACCAAGGCCACGATCAGCAGCACGAGTGCACTAGCTACCCCCAGCCCAACAACGATGTACATCACCGCGTCGACCGCCGCCGATGTCGGACCATCCATGCATGCACAGTGCACCCGGGGGGACTACCGAACCAGGGTCATTGGGACCCAAAGTTGAGGCCCGAATGCCCACGGTTCCAAGCACTACTACGGGCCATTGGCCTAGGACATGCGTAGACCCGATCAGCTAGCAGCTCGGGGGCTGCAGAGCCCAGGGGCTCTTGTCGCTGGTCGGGTCCGCTACACGAACGTAATCACACGAACGCTGAAACGTCCACCCCCTCACCTGGACCGGGACTGTCGCTGAAACTGTGTAAGTGACCTGATCGGCCAGGCGAGGGTCATTGGCCCCATGGTTGAGGTCTAGATACCCACTGATGGATGCGAAACCCAGGAGGCTGGACGCGACCACTGAGCCTGGGTTTTTGGCCTGAGTTTTCGAGTTGTTCCCGGTACAGTGCTCATGCGGTTCGACGGGCTTCCTTTCACACAGGTGATGGATATGCCCCTACCCGCACGATTCGCATCGTGCTGCGTGGGGGTATGGGATGGCGCTGGTCCGCCAGCCAGTTCACGGCCTGCGGTCGCTGTTGGAGGCCGACAGCGTCGTGGATGCTATGACGGCCAATTTGCTGGCATCTACCGGACGCGGCCCCTCATCTGGCGAAGTGCGTTCCTGGCGAGCGTCCTTGCCGGTGCTTGTCAACGACGTCATCGCAGCAGGTCTGTCCAATGTCGAGATTCTGGTTGAACATCAACTACCGCTGACGAGTCGACGCGTGGATGCGATCCTCGCCGGCAGTCACCCGAAGACGAAGCAGCCCTCGTACGTCCTGGTGGAGCTCAAACAGTGGGGTAGTGCCGAGATCTATGAGGACACCCACGGGCTAGTACGACTGGACGCTTATGGGCATCGCCCAGTCCTACATCCGATGGAACAGGTGGTCGGTTATCGAGAGTATCTATTGGACTTCATCCCAGCCCTGGGTGAACTGCCGGAGAATGTCGCGGCCATTGCCTACCTACACAACGCCACTGAGCATGGAATCCGCGACCTCCGAGAGATGGCGTCGACTGACTTGGTCAGGATGTTCACGGGTGAGCGAAAGGAGGATCTGCACACCTTCCTACGCCAACGACTTGACCCAGAGGTCTCCGGTACTTATGCCGCGGATTTGCTGTTGGGCATGCGTGCCGGACCCAGTCGGCAGCTACTAGCCGTTGCGGCAGACGAGATTCGAGACCGCGAGCAGTTCGTCCTCCTTGACGAGCAGCGTGTCGCGTATGAAATCGTGCTTCACGCTGTGCGTCAGGCGCATGCCGCAGACAGCAAGACCGTAGTTGCGGTGACGGGAGGCCCAGGCACCGGTAAGAGCGTTATCGCCCTTTCCCTCCTAGGTGAACTCGCTCGTCAAGGACGCAGCGTTCTTCATGCAACGGGATCCCAGTCCTTCACGCAGACTTTGCGTAAGGTTGCCGGACGCGGTTCCTCGCGAACCCAGAGTCTCTTCAAATACTTCAACTCCTTCATGGACGCCGAACGCAATAGCCTTGACGTGCTGATCCTGGATGAAGCGCATCGCATCCGGGAAACGTCGGCAAACAGATACACCAAGGCAAGCGCGCGCACTGGTCGAGCTCAACTTGATGAGTTGATTGCGGCAGCGCGTGTCCCGGTCTTCCTGTTAGATCAACACCAGGTGGTTCGTCCAGGTGAACTAGGCACAGTTTCGGAGATCGAGAGTTACTGCGAACGGCTCGGGCTTCAGTTTCGACTGGTCTCGCTTGAGGATCAGTTTCGTTGTGGCGGCAGCGAGGCCTACATCGCGTGGGTTCACCGCCTCCTTGGTCTGGTTCCCGGAAACCCGCAGCCGTGGGCGGCCGAGGAACGCTTCGCCGTTCATGTGCCAGAGAGTCCGGCCGAGATGGAATCGTGGCTTGCCGTCAAGCAGCGCGAAGGTTTCACGGCTCGGATGACCGCAGGGTTCTGCTGGCCGTGGAGCGATCCGCGGTCGGATGGTTCCCTGGTGCCAGATGTAGTCATCGGTAACTGGAGCCGGCCGTGGAACCTCAAGGGGGACAGGGCCATTGGTGGGGCTCCCCCCTCGGCGTTGTGGGCGACGGATCCGGCAGGCTTTGGTCAGGTGGGTTGTATCTACACCGCTCAGGGATTCGAGTACGACTGGAATGGCGTCATTTTCGGCCCAGACCTGGTTTGGCGCACTGATCGCTGGGTCGCGAGTCGTGGCGCAAGTCGGGATCCGGCTTTCCGCAGCGAAAAGGCTGCCTCCCCCGAGGAGTTCGACCGACTGCTTCGAAATGTCTATAAGGTCCTGCTGACGCGTGGCATGCTCGGCACATTGCTGTATTCCACTGATGCGGAGACGCAAGAATTCTTTCGATCAATCGCCTAACGGGCGGCATTTCTGCCGCGTAACCTCAGCGGCATGTTTGGGATTGGAACCACGCTCAAAGTGGGTGCCATCGTCTTTGGATTGAGTGCGCTGCTGTTGTTGCTGTTGCCGGGGCTATTCCTGGATTTGCTGCAGTTGGATGGGCAGTCGGCTGCCCTGCAGTGGTCCATGCGGATGATCGGACTGACGCTGATTGCCTTAGCGGCAAACATGTGGCTGGTATCGAAATCGACCAGCGAGCGAACAGTGACGACCGCGGCCGTGGTTATGACGGTGGTAGCGGCTGGTCTTGGCTTGCTCACGCTGGTGATTCCGGCTGAGCTTGGCTGGTTCACGATCGCCTACGCGCTGGTCGGTTTTGCCTTTGCGGCGAGTTACCTCGCCTGCTTAATTAGGCTCGCTAGTCACCATCGAAAGGGGTCTTGAAGCTGATCGCCCTGGTAGACCAGAGGCCTGGATCGTGCCCAATCGTCATTGAAGGTAGTCCTCATTCGGTTGATCAACGGGGCGCGACCCAGCAGGATGCCCAATTCCCGTTCGGAATTCATCGACACGTTGTCCCCGGAATTCTGTGAACCGACAAATGCCATGGCGTTGGCTGTCCCTGCGTCACGGATGATGGCTTTTGAGTGAATGAAGACAGGCCCCTGCGGATAGATCGGGTCGAAGCGGAATTCCACACCGGCTGCAACCAGGGTCTGAAGTTGTTGGAATTGCATAGGTGCCGGATCGGTGTTGGTCACGATGCGCACTTGAACTCCTCGTCGTTCAGCCGCGATGAGGCGATCTTGGAATGGCAGATAGTCCAGCAGCAAGACGTAGAGGTCCAGGGTGCTGGTGGCTCCGTCGATCAAGGCGAAAATGCGCTCTTTGCCCAGGGAAGGTGGGGTGTAACCCGTGCCGTTCGGTGACCAGACCAGTCTCGGGCTTGTGAATGTACTCGGCATGCGTCGTGCCCAGTCAGCGTCGAAGACGCCTTGAATCTCGCGCACATCATCCTGATTGGTGGTTGTCACGGCGAATCCGCGTGTGCCGAACAGGCCAGGGGTCGGGGTCATGTATGAGGGCTGCGCATTGAAATCCATGATGAGCGCGCGACCTCGGCCGGTTCGACCATCGGCGATCATTGTCTTCTCATGGCTGTAGGTGTAGGCGTACGGACTCAAACGAACGCGGATCCCGGCCTTTTGCAAGCTTGTGAATGTTGGCATATTGGTGTTGTAGTTCGAACTCTGTGCATCCCAAAGGTTGCTTCCCGCTGGAAATACCTGCCAGGTGAAGATCACGCGTACATCGACACCACGGCGCTTGGCGGCCCGCAATTCATTGGCGATGACCTCGTCATTGAATTGATAAATGTTGAAATCGAGTGTGCTCTTGGCCGAGCGGATAAAGTCAATGACGGGCTGGTAACCGTCCGCCGGCTCTACATGCAGGGTGACCTCCGAGTTCGCCGGCTCCAGAGTGGGCGAGGCATGGGCTACAGATCCGCAGCCAAGAGCGATGATTGCCGCGAACAGGACGATGCGGAGTCTGTGCACGTCCTCATCCTAGGAACGTTTCAACCCGAAGAAGTTGCCTACGCAGCATTAACGTGGCCCTGTCTTCAGGCAGGGACAACCAAACTTTGGGGATCCAAGGGGAGTTCGGCCAGCAGACGGCGACCGTGTTCGGTCGATTCCAGGGACCACGTGGTGGTGCATTCGTCCAGAAGCTGTGATCCGAGTCCTGAGCGTGAGGAATCTCCTTGGTCCTGGCCGTCGTCGATGACTGAGACGAGCAGTGCGGCCTCATTGGGCCGAGTGACAGCGACCTCGGCCTTGGTGGCATGACCGTGGCGAATGGCATTGGAGACAGCTTCGCTGACGATCTCTGTGGCGATCGATCGAAGAACAGGATCGGCCTCCAGGCTTCTACGGGCTTGGGCATCCGCGGTGATTGCTACCTCGCAAAGTCCCTCCCAGGTTCCGGTTATGCGGTCGAAGACCTGCGCTACGTCAAGGGCCTGGGGTTCGTCGACCCCCAGTACGTCGATCTGTTGGCGCAGGGAATCGCGCACCTCTTTGACAAGTCCCCCACTTGCTTGGCCAGATCGGACTGCTGCATCAAGTCGGAGCGCGGCGGCAGTGGCCGCAGATTGCATTGGGCCATGTAGAGCACGAGACAGTGCCTTCTGCTGATACCACTGCACCTGGTGCAATCGAGCCAGGTTCACGCGCAGCATCTCGGTGCTGAGCCGCAATTCGGCTTCAGCTTCGCGCTGCTGACTGAGCGCGGAGCCAATGATGGCCGCCATCATTGATAGGCCAGTCAGAAATACCATGCCCCCAATCGCGAGCGCTCGTCCCAGTGTACCGCCCAAGAGGAAACCGGCAGGGCCTGCTTGAAGTGCGCTGCAGGCGATGGCAGCGGTGAGAACCGCCACAAACGAACGCGTTGGAGTAGACCTTGGCAGAACTCTGTTGAGGATCAGGTTCGCGCAGGTGAGTGTGACAAATATTCCGATTGATGCCGTCAGAAGGACTGGGATCCGAATGGCAACAAGAAACGTTGAGGAGGGAACGATGATGATTGCGGTCTCCACCACTGCTGTGGCCAGTGGCTGAAATGGCCCGCGAGCACCGATTGCTCTAATGAGATCGCGTCGCCGAATTCGGATGTCCGTGTCAGCTTCTGGCGGTTGCCAACTTGGCACTGACTGCGCCAGGTCGTGACTCATTGGTCGGACGACGTCGGTGGCTAGGCGCTGCAGATCCCGCACGGCGTCGCCTTGAGGTGCGCCGAGTCGTTGGAGTTCCTCCTCCAGCGTTGCCCTTACGCGCTGCAGGGCAGCCTCGTTACGTTCCTGCACCTGCGTTTCCACCTGAGCGCGGGTTAGTTCGAGATCGCGCTGCACGCTCAGCAGTGTCTGGAGAGTTCGCGCCTGATCGCGCAACGAACTGACGACCAGTGCGGTGATGAGGAGGACCAAGAAGATGTTGACAAAGGCACCGAGAAGTCGCTGCAGCAGTTGAGGTTGGGTGACACCGCCGACTTCGACGAGCACCGCCACCAACACAGGGGTGCGCACGAGTGGTGCGAGGGCGAAACCCGCCACGGCGATCCAGGGGTGCGGACGATTGGGGTCCTTGAGGAGGGTGAAGCGCAGAAGAAGCAGTGGGACGAACATCGCCACTTGACTGACCATGACCGCCAACAGGCGAACCCAGGTTGGTGCGTCGACTTGCCCCCCGGTACTGAATTGGCCGACCAAATTTGCGACCAGTGAAGCCCAGAATGCTGGCCAGGTCACCGCATCAGGACCGCCGATGCGGCGCAAGGCTTGGCGCGAGAACTTCACACGCGCTCAGGCAGGCTAGACGAGGCGATGAATCGACGAACCGCTTCCACGCGTGGATTCACATCCCCTCGCGTATCGATTTGCAGGGTGCGAAAGATCTGCATGACCCAGCGTTCGACAGATGACTGGCTAGCGCCCTTGAAGCGGGCGATGTAGTCGTTGGTGTAACCCTGGGCCATCAGGCGCAGGATCTCCATTTGGTGGCTGCTCAGGGCTGCAAGCGGCTGATTGGGGTCTTGATCGTCGCGCACGCGATCAGGCCTCTCCGTCAGGACTGCCTCAAGGCTCTCCAGCAGGTAGTCGGTATCGCGTACTCGGTCCTTGCGCAGGAACCCGCAACCTGCAGGTAGATCCTTATCGGCCAGCCCGGCTGTCCGGGGATCGGAATGCTTGGTCAGAAAGAGCAGCGCGATATGCGGATACTTGCGGTGCAGCACGTGGGCCAGATCCAGCCCACTCGGTCCATCGCCCAGCGAAATATCGAGCAATGCCGCATCTGGATCGAAGGAGTCGACGGCGCTTCTTGCCTGCAGGGTGTCGGCCGCGGTTTGCACGAGAAATCCCTGGGCGATGAGAACCTCGGCCAACAGGGAGGACATCAGGGGCTCGTCCTCGACCACGAGCAGCCGTCTACCAGCGCCCTTCATGACAGGGCGTCAATCGGGCAGGCCATACGAGCAGAATAGAAAAGGTGCCGTCAGGCCCTGACACATCCTGGGGGAAATCCATCAGGAATTGACGTCGGGTGACTCCTGTGCACTTGGGTCAACCCAGCGCAGTTCTTGGAATCGCGCGAAGTCGCGGTCGAACGAAACCCACGTTGCGTTGATTTCCATCGCTGCCGCGGCGAGCCAAGTGTCGGTGATGTCGTGGGTGCGGGGTCGATGTTGCGCAACAAGGGCCCGAAAAGTTGGCCAGTGCCCGGGCCCAGGATGGATGATGCTGACGAAGGGTGAGGCGGTGAGGGTGTCGATGACGGCAAGTGCTGAGTTCAAATCAAGTGGTTCTCGCAGCACGCGCCGATTCGTCGAGACGCGAAGAAAGCCGGCGACCACGGTCGAGAAAAGCCCCAGGCCGCCGGGCGAGCGGCGAAGTCGGTCCAGGGTTTGGCGCGCTGGCAGGTGGTGCGATGAGGTCTCGACCACTGCGTTGACGAGAACGTTGACGTCAACGCAGTGCATAAATCGATACCCCGTCGTCAAGCAGCTCGCTTAGCGAAGCATTGCTATCGATATCGACACCGGGTTGCACACCCCCGCCGGAAAATTGCGGCAGGTCGGGAAAGGCGTCTTCAGTAGATTCGGTGGCCATCTGGTGGCGAGCGATCAGCAAGGTGATGGCCTCTTCAATGACCGATCCAACAGAACTTGACTGCGCGGCCGCGATCTGGCGCACCTGGCGATAGAGGTCGTCGTGGATGGTGAGGGTTGTCCGCACATATGCACCTTAGCATCATTCCTAGGCATCAAGATGCACAGCTTCGCGTCGAGCACCCTCAGGCATATCTGTCACGCTGCTCAAACGAGTGGGCCAACGAGGGCAGCGACTACGTTTCGGCAAGACTGCGGGGGCCGCGCCGCACTGGGCCCGACCCCCACAATCGTTGCTGGGTTTTCCTTGCTGGGTAGTTACGCGGCGTCGGCGCCTTCCGGGCTGGCGGCGTCGATGGCCTCGACCTTGCCGGCAACCGGGGCCGAGCCAAGGTTCACCGGGATGCGCACCGGCTGCGGTTCGGGCTGGCGCACTCCGGCCACGCGGACCGCGAGCAGGCCGTTGGTGTACTCGGCGCTGACGGACTCGGCGGTCACATGTTCGGGCAGGCTGAAGGCTCGACTGAAGGAACCCTTGCGAATCTCCCGACGCACGACATTGGCGCCTTCCGCAATCTG
Source organism: Actinomycetales bacterium (assembly GCA_018970765.1). Lineage (GTDB taxonomy): Bacteria > Actinomycetota > Actinomycetes > S36-B12 > S36-B12 > REEB426. The sequence goes on along the minus strand of JAGWVT010000032.1, from coordinate 9,168 downwards.
CTCACTGCGCGCGCCGCTGATGAACAGCGTGTGATCGCGAACCTCGACGGCGACATCCTGCGGGTTCACACCTGGCACGGCCAGTGTGACCACGGTGTCGTAGCCGTCCTCGACGATGTCGGCGGCGGGTACCCAGCCGGTTGCTGGGCCGCTGTTGCCGAAGGTCACCGCGCGTAGCGGGGCAAACCGTACGACTGCACTCATGCTTTCGTCCTTTCCTCGGCCAGGGATACCTGGACTGTTGCCTGGCACTCAGGCTCTACGAGTGCTAACGCAGTGCTTCCATGACCTATTCCCGGCAACTCCTAGGGTCGGTTCGTGCTCCTAACCGGGTTGCCATGACCGGTCCGAACCTGCGTACTGAGCGTCGACTGCTGCGTCAGGGCTATCGGGTCCTTGCTTGTGCAGATGAGGTGGGTCGCGGGGCGCTGGCTGGCCCTGTGACCGTGGGCATGGTGCTCGTCACCGCGCAGACGCCCCCAGCTCCGGTGGGTGTGCAGGACAGCAAGTTGCTCAGTGCTCAGCGTCGCGAAGCCTTGGCGCCGCTGATCAGGCAGTGGGCACCGCACGCCGTTGGTCACGCCAGTTCCGGGGAAGTCGACGAATTCGGGATCATGGCGGCAATGCGTGTTGCTGCCCTGCGGGCCCTGCAGGCACTCGTCCCGGCACCGGACCTGCTCCTCCTTGATGGCAACCAGGACTACGTCAGCGGACATGGGCAGGCGAGCCTGTTCGAATCACAGCTGCTACCTGCGGCGCGAGTACCGCCGGTGCGCACCCAGGTCAAGGCAGATCTGACCTGCGCGGGCGTGGCGGCGGCCAGCATTTTGGCCAAGGTCAGTCGCGACGCACTCATGGTCGAGCTTGCGGACAGCCACCCGGACTATGGATGGGCGGCCAATAAGGGTTACGCCGCACCTGAACACATTGCCGCCCTGAGTCGGCTTGGGCCCTCTGTTCACCATCGAACGTCGTGGCAGTTGCCGGGGTTGGCTGAGAGGCAACCATAAGCTCGCCGCTGATTCGGTAAAGCCGAGGCAAGACTGGAATTTTTGCGGCATTCTTGCCTTTATGGTGACGCAGATACGGATTTCTGACGCTGCGCTACTCCTCGGCGTCAGCGATGACACGGTGCGCCGGTGGGTCGAGGCGGGGCGGTTGCTGCCGGGGGAAGATCGCCCCGGTCCCCGAACGGTGAACGCCAATAGCGTCGCGGCCCTGATGGCCCAGCAGGCACCAGCCGTGGAGTCCGCTGTTCAGCAGTCCGCTCGTAACCGATTCCCGGGGATCGTCACCCGTGTCGAGGTAGACGGGGTCATGGCGCTGGTGGAGATCCAGGCGGGTCCGCACCGTGTTACGTCGCTGATGGCACGCGAGTCGGCAGAAGAACTTGGTTTAGCACCCGGAGTGCGGGCCACGGCCGTCGTCAAGAGCACCAACGTCGTCGTGGCTCGCGAGGTCGAATGAGCACCTTCGTGATGCGGCAGCCAAGGCGTCGGTTCACCGGGGCTCTTGCACTTTTGGCCGTGGGCGCCTTGGCCTTTGGCGGTGCTGCACGACAGCCGCTGCACGCCGCGCAACCCAGCGGCACGATCACGGTCTCTGCGGCCTCCTCACTGACGGACGTCATGCCAGTGATCGTGCAAGCGTTTCAGAAGCGCTATCCGGGCACCACGGTGAAGCTCAACTTCGGTGGAAGTTCCACCCTTGTTTCCCAGGTCCTAGCCGGGGCACCGGTTGACGTCCTGGCGACCGCATCAGAGCCGACGATGTGGAAGGCGGTGAATGCTGGCGCCGTTGGGCGGCCGCTGCTGTTCGCCAAGAACACCATGATCGTGGCGATGCCACCGGACAACCCAGCGAAGATCACCAGGCTCGGCGATCTGGGGCGACCGGGAGTCCTGGTGGGGCTCTGCGAGGTGTCGGTGCCCTGCGGTGCGGCAGCTAGGGACGTTCTGGCGAAGGCAAGCGTCGCCGTCACGCCAGTAACGCGCGAACTCGAGGTCCGTGCACTGCTTGGCAAGGTCATGTCGGGTGAACTCGACGCCGGCATCGTGTATGTCACTGATGTCAGGGCCGCAGGTTCGAAGGTCTCGTCGATGGTCATTCCATCGGCAGTGAACGCGCAAACGACGTATCCAGTGGCAACCGTCGGCGACACCGCGAATCCCGCCCTTGCCCAAACGTTCGTCAATTACTTGCGGTACAGCGCGTCTGCGCAGGGAATCCTGCGGGCATATGGATTCGGCAAGCCCTGGTGACAACGTGAGTCGGGGTAGCACCCGTGCGCCGTGGTTCCTGGCCGTACCCGGTTTGGTCGCACTCGGGTTCCTCGTTATTCCGCTGTTGGCACTTTTGCTACAGGCGCCGTGGCGTGGATTCGTCGGAATCCTGAGTTCACCGGAGGCACTTGCTGCCCTGCGCCTTTCGTTGCTGACGTCGCTACTCACCACTGCCGTTGCTCTGCTGCTCGGCGTGCCGTTGGCGTGGCTCCTGGCTCGCGATGTGTTGCCGATGACGGGGTTGTGGCGAGCCTTGGTCGTCGTGCCACTGCTCCTGCCACCGGTTGTCGGCGGGGTGGGCCTGCTTACTGCGCTCGGTCGACGCGGTCTGGTTGGGCAGTGGCTCTATCAGGGGTTTGGTCTGCAACTGCCGTTCACCACAGCCGGAGTGATCGTCGCGCAGACGTTCGTTGCGATGCCCTTTTTGATCATTGCGATGGAAGGCGGCTTTCGCTCCATGAATCGGCGCCTGGAAGAAGCAGCGGCAACATTGGGTGCGTCGCCGTGGATGACGTTTCGTCGCGTCACATTGCCGATGGTCGCGCCGGCCGCTGTTGCCGGCGCGGTGCTCTGCTGGGCGCGAGCTTTGGGTGAATTTGGCGCCACGATTACCTTCGCGGGAAATTTCCCCGGCGTGACGCAGACCATGCCACTGGCTGTCTATAGCGCACTTGAGTCGGATCGCTCGGTGGCGATCGCGCTCAGTTTGATCCTGTTGCTGGTGAGCGTGGCGGTGCTCGTTGCCCTGCGTGGTCGATACCTCTACGCGCGCAGCGGGGCGCCATGAGTTCAACGGGTAAGCCCTCAGTAGCGGCCGACATCGATGCGAGCATTCGGGTCGGGCACGGCAAATTTGTTCTGGATGCGATCGTGCGGGTGCCCGCAGGGTCTGTGCTCGCCGTACTCGGCCCCAACGGCGCCGGCAAGACCACGTTGCTGCGCGCCCTCGCCGGATTGCAGCGCATCGACCGCGGCAGTATTCGGCTTGCTGGCCGTGTCGTCGACAACGGTCGACAGCGAGCCCCGGGAGTGCCGGGCGTGTTCGAGCCACCGCAGCAGCGCCAGGCGGGCGTGGTCTTCCAGGATTACCTGTTGTTTGCGCACCTGAGTGTGCTGGAGAACGTCGCCTTCGGGCCGCGTGCCCGCGGGCTGGCCGACGCGCGCGAGCGAGCCAGCGCTCAATTGGCGCGGTTAGGGATCGCTGACCTTGCCGACCGGCGTCCGACCAGCCTGTCGGGTGGTCAGGCGCAACGCGTGGCGCTGGCTCGTGCGCTGGCGATCAATCCGCAGATCCTGCTGCTTGACGAACCGCTCGCTGCACTCGATGTTCAGGTGCGCGATGCCGTGCGTATGGAGTTGGTTGCGACCCTTCGCGACTTCCCCGGCGCCACCGTGCTGGTGACCCATGACCCCGTCGATGCGTTTGCGATAGCCGATCAGGTTCTGGTCCTCGAAGCAGGTCAGGTCACCCAGATCGGGCCACCACATTCGCTCGTGGAAGCCCCTCGCACGGCGTACGTGGCGGCCCTGACCGGATTGAACCTCGTTTGCGATCAAGGCCTAGCCTCAGGTCAAAGAGCGGTGATCGATCCGCGCGCGGTGCAGTTGACGATGCAGGCACCCTCAGCCAAGCCGGAGTCCATCTGTTGGTCAGCGACAGTCACTGGGGTCCTTGGGCAGGTTGATGGTGTTCGGGTGAGCCTCTCAGGCCCACCTGATCTCGTGGCCTGGGTGCCCATGCTGCAACTCGCCAATATTGAAACGACGGTTGGGTCACAGGTCTGGGTGAGCGTGGCACGCGATGAGATCAGGCCCGTGCCTGGGCCTACCGACTAAGGCCGAGTGTTGGCTTGGGTCAACTCTTTGATGAGCTGCTCAACACGCGTTTTGATCTCATCCCGAATGCGCCGCACAGTGACCAGATCCTGACCTGCCGGATCCTCCAGCTCCCAGTCCAGGTAACGCTTACCTGGGAACACCGGGCAGGTATCGCCGCATCCCATCGTGACGACGACGTCACACTGTTGAAGGATTTCGTCGGTCCACGGCTTTGGGAATTCCCCGGTGATGTCAATGCCAATTTCATCCATGGCAGCCACGGCCATCGGGTTCAACGCTGGGCCGGGTGCGGAACCACCGGAGAGTCCGAGCACCTGGCCGTTGCTTAGTGCCCGCAGGTAGCCCAGGGCCATTTGTGAGCGGCCCGCGTTATGGGTACATAGGAACAGGACTGTGGGTGGTTCCTCGGGTGCATCAGCGACGTCGGCCACGCATCGAGGTTGCCTTAGGAGACGGTCCAACTCAACGAACCCTGCGTGAACTCTTCGTGAAGGTGTCATGAAGGTGCACGCTGCAGGCGAATCTTGAGCCAGTCTGTGCTCGTGATTCGACAACCAGCTGGGCAGGGGGCACGCATTTCGATTTGGATACTGGTTGCCGAGTTCGGTGGAACGGCGGTGTTGGTTGCGGCAGTTGTTGGGTCGGGAATCATGGCAACAGCACTGACACCCGACCTTGGCCTAGCACTGCTCATCAACGCCGTTGCGACAACGGCTGCGCTAGGGGTGCTCATCTGGGCCTGCGCACCATTGAGTGGCGCGCACTTCAATCCAGCCGTCACGCTGGTGGCGGTCCTGACGCGCCAGATGCGGGTCAAGGTCGCGGTGCTGTACGTGGTGGTTCAGATCGCTGGTGCACTGGCTGGTGTCGCGCTGGCTCAGGCCATGTTCGATCGATCCTGGTGGGAACCGGCATCGCAGTTGCGCGTGGGTTGGGATCTTTGGCTCGGCGAAGTTGTTGCCACCGGAGGTCTGATCGTGGTGATCGGCCTGCTGGTGCGACGAGGTCAAGGATCGCTCGCGGCGGTGCTCGTACCGCTGTGGATCGGCTCGGCCTACTTCGTCACATCGTCAACCTCGTTTGCCAACCCTGCGGTCACCATCGGGCGCAGCTTGAGCGACTCGTTTGCCGGGATCGCTCCAGCATCGGTGCCGGCCTTCATCGCCGCGCAACTGCTCGGCGCAATCCTCGGCGCCGCTCTGCTGTTCTCCACAGACCCTTCAAGGCGCCGCAGTCGTCCACAGTCCTAATGGGCCCGGTCGCCTAAGACATCTGGCTCACACATCCTCCTTGCGGAGGTGCCATGCAACCCAAGGACATACTCGGTCGTGCAGGTGAAGACCTAGCTGCGCGCTATCTGAATTCCCAAGGGCTGATCATTCTGGCTCGTAACTGGCGTTGTCGTGCTGGTGAGATCGACCTTGTCGCGCAGGATGGCGACACGGTGGTGTTCTGCGAAGTGAAGACCAGATCCACCGACAACTTCGACGGTCCCTTGGCTGCCATTACCCCTCGTCGCCTTCGCAGGCTTGAGTTCCTTGCGCAGATATATGTGTCGAGCCATGGCCTGACCCGGTACTGGACCAGGCTCGATGGGATCGGCATTGTGCACACCGCGAGCTCCGGTCCGCGCATCACGCACGTGCAAGGACTGCACTAGATGCCGCTCGGTCGCGCCTGGGGAGCGGTCCTTGGTGGGGTCGATGCGGTTCCGGTGCAGGTTGAGGTTGACCTGACACGCGGCATCCCATCGGTGGGAGTGATCGGACTACCCGATACCTCTGTCGCCGAAGCTCGCTGGCGAGTGCGTTCGGCCATCGAGCACACGATTGGTGCCTGGCCATCAGCGCGACTCACGATCGGACTGTCGCCTGCGGATGTCCCTAAGCACGGCACCGCGTTGGATTTGGCCATTGCGGTCGCGATCTTGCGGGCCGGTGGGGGTGCAGCGTCCGGCTACGAGAACTGGGCATTCCTAGGCGAACTCGGGTTAGACGGCAGCGTCCGTGCTGTTCGCGGCATGTTGCCCTGTGCTTTGGCAGTTCATGCAGGGGGTCTGGCCGGAGTCTTCCTAGCGGTCGACAATGCATCGGAGGCAGCGATTGTCCCGGGGCTTCATGTTCGTGCGATTCGCGACCTCGGTCATCTGTTGAAGGTGCTAGCGGGCACCGATGAACCTGAAATGTGGTCAGCGGCGGCTGGCACAACGGTGTCTGGCATAACAGGAGGCGATGCCACTGAGATCGATCTGTCTGACGTTCGAGGGCACACTGCGGGCCGCATGATGCTGGAGGTGGCTGCGGCCGGTGGCCACCACCTGCTGCTGACGGGTTCACCCGGTGTTGGCAAAACGATGCTTGCGCGATGTCTACCTACGGTGCTTCCCGACCTAGATGAAGCCACTGCTGTGCAGGCCACGGCCATTGCATCGGCCGTTGGGGAACAGGTCAGCGGTCTGCGTCACCGTCCGCCGTTCATGGCGCCACACCATGCGTCATCGTCGGCGGCACTGCTGGGTACGGCTAAGGGGCGCATCGTCCTACCCGGCGCCTTCACGCGTGCGCATGGCGGCGTGCTCTTTCTCGACGAAGCTCCTGAATTCGCGCGTCCGTGCCTTGAGGGCCTGCGGCAACCGCTGGAGTCAGGCGTGGTGAACCTGCTTCGCGCGGGTGCCGCAGTGCAACTGCCAGCACGATTTCAACTCGTACTTGCCGCCAATCCCTGTCCATGTGGTCTGGCTAGTGGTCGCGGTGAGCGGTGTCGATGTTCAGCTCAGGCGCGCCGCAGATACTCCGAACGGCTCTCCGGCCCGCTCTTGGATCGCATCGACCTGCAGTTGGAGGTCACCGACGTGCTACGTGGAAGTCGACATGGTCGGATGATGGGAGAGTCCAATTCTCTGGGGGAGTCCAGTGCGGTTGTGGCAGAGCGCGTGCTTGCTGCCCGCGAGAGGACCGTCTATCGGTTACGCGGCCTGCCCTGGTCGGTGAATGCTCAGGTGCCAGGAGCGCACCTTCGTAAGCAGACATCACTGAGCAGTGCGGTGGTGGATGCACTTGAACGGGCTGAGCGTGCGGGCTTGAGTCTTCGGGGTGCGGATCGAGTGCTGCGCGTGGCGTGGACCTTGGCCGATCTGCAGGGCAGTGTTCAGCCCGAGTCTGAGCACGTTCACACCGCGCTGGCTCTGCGTGGGTGGCAGCCAGGTGCGCACCGATGACCAGGCCCATCGTGGATGACGAGCGCGCCGCACGCCTGATCCTTGCGGCCAACGTCGGTGATCCAGCACGCATCGGCGCGCAGGTCGAGCGTGACGGTGCCGTAGCCGTTCTGGACCGACTCCGCCGACAGCCCGGACCGTTCCAGGCACCCCTTCGCGCCGCCAACATCGAGCAGGTGCAGGCGGATGCCGATCGATGTGCTGCTCGAATCGTGGTGGTCGGCGATCGACAATGGCCGAGCCAACTCAATGACCTTGGCCGTGCGGCTCCGTTGGCACTGTGGGTGATCGGTGCCGGTGATCTTCGCTTGCTCGCGCTGCGATCCATTGCCGTAGTTGGCGCCCGAGCGGCCACTGCCTACGGCCTATCGGTGGCTGAGATGTTTGCTGCAGGTCTGGTGCAAGCCGGTTGGACGGTGGTCTCCGGCGGTGCCTACGGCATCGATGGCTCAGCGCATCGCGGCACGCTGATCGCTGGTGGCACAACGGTGTGCGTATTGGCCGGTGGAGTGGATGTTGCGTACCCGCGTGGTCATCAGGCCCTGCTCGCGCGTATCGCGGACGAAGGCTTGTTGATCAGTCAGTCCCCGCCCGGCACCGCGCCTCAGCGACATCGATTCCTGACGCGCAATCACATGATTGCTGCCCTCACGCGTGCCACCGTCGTGGTGGAGGCGGCATTGCGCTCCGGCACGACGGCGACGGCAAACGCCGCATTTGCACTTAATCGCCCGGTCCTTGCGGTACCTGGCCCGATCCACTCCGCCGCATCGGCGGGATGTCATGTGTTGGTTCGTGAACGTGGCGCCATGTTGGCCACGCGCGTCGAGGACGTCCTCGAACTGGTCAGCCCAATGGGTTTGGGTCCAGAGCCAGTGGGTGCGCCGACGCTGCCCTTGGATGAATTGCCACCCACGCAGGCCAGGGTCCTTGACGCCTTCCCGACTCGGCGAGCAGTTGACCTGGAGACGCTCTGCGCGCAGGTTGGGCTTGGTGCAGGGCAAGTGCTGTCTGCCTTGGGTGGCCTGCAGGCTCGCGACTTGGTCATCTCCCACCCACAGGGTTGGCAACTTCGGCACTAGGCGAGGATGCGGCGATGACCGACCTGCAGGCGTGGTTACCCAGAGCCGTAGCGGCCTACGAGGCATGGCTTGCCGAGTTCGGAGCATTCACCTCGCACCCGAGCACCGTGGTTCCTGAAGCTGAGGTGGAACGTGCCTTCTCGCTGCTGACTGAGCGATTACGTGACAACTACCCGTTCGGGCATCCCCGCTATGTCGGGCAGATGTTGAAGCCACCGCATCCGGTGGCGGTGCTTGGCTACCTCAGCGCCATGCTTATCAACCCCAACAATCATGCCCTCGATGGCGGACCGGCCACCGCGCGCATGGAACATGAGGTCGTTGCCGAGATGGCGCGGATGTTTGGCCTCGATCCTTTCCTTGGGCACCTAACGTCCAGCGGCACCATCGCCAATCTCGAGGCACTGTGGGTCGCCCGGGAATCCCACCCCGGCAAAGCCATCGCCTTCAGTGCTGACGCGCACTACACCCATGCGCGCATGTGTTCGGTGCTCGGTGTGCGCGGCATCCCAATTGCAGTCGATGCGGCAGGTCGGATGGACTGTGCAGCCCTTGCGCAGGTTTTGCGCGATGAGGAGGTCGGCACCGTGGTGGCCACGCTGGGCACCACGGGGTTGGGTGCACTGGACCCGCTGCCGCAGATTCTGGAACTTACCGCCCCCACCGGCGTTCGAGTCCACGTCGATACCGCCTATGGGGGGTTCTTCGCCGTTATTGCCGATGACGCCGACGAAGGTGTAGCCCGAGA
>JAGWVT010000111.1 GCA_018970765.1 Actinomycetales bacterium | reverse complement strand
AGGATCGGCACAAGTCTGTTCCAGGCACGGATCTGCGCAGTCACCGCTCCCGCGAACAGATAGTTCAAGCCCCAGGGAACGAAGAACAGCAACGTCCACACGACAAGCGCAGCGACGTAGCCCAGACTCACCTGCGGCGCACCAGACGACTGCGTCTCAACCCGTTCGGACTGTCCAGATCGAGCACTTCGCATGCGCAGAATAAGGCCCAGCACCATGACGAGCAGGGCGAGCGTGGTGATCCAGGTGCCGAAATTTGTCAACGCGGTGCTCTCACCCCAGGGGGCTGCCTGCATCGCCTCATAGATCGCCGCGTTGTATGCATCCAGGCCTGGTAGTTGGCTCTGCGGGATCGGGAGTAGTGCGAATGCAAGATTGCCAGCGAAGGTGACCGACTCGATTGGTGTGCGCTCCCCGAGCGGTACCAGTGGTGGATCCGCACGCAGTGTCAACAACGACGGTAGGAAGCCGGCAACGGCCAGTACGGCAACAGCGGCAAACGGCACTACATCCAGCAGCAACATGCGCCAGCGGGCGCCCTGAGCAAGCCGCCAAGCCAACGCCACCACACCCAGCAGCAGCGTGAACGCTACGTAGTACACGCCAGTCCACGCCGTCACGACGACGAGCAGCGCCATGACCAGCACCGCACCCCAACGCCGGCCAGTCGCTCGGCTCTGCTCCAACCACCACTGCCAGCGACCACTACCCACTAGCAGGACTATGAGCAGCCCCGTCACCGCCGAGTACAACGTGGCCAAATACATGTGGCCCAATGAGCGGCCGAAGTGGAAGGGAATAAGTGTGAACACGACGGCCAGTGCAATCGCCAGTGGGCCACGTAGGCCCGTCATTCGCATCGCCCACACGGCGAGGGCCGCAACCAGTGGGAAGGTCAGCACGATCAGCAGGTTGATCCCAACGAATGCCGTGCCGGTTAGGTTCGTCACGACCTGCGCGAAGAGGTTCTCGGTGATGTCGATACCGGGGAAGTAGTTCAAATTCATGCCGAGCGGGTAGCCGAAGTGGCTGGTGACCGCGTATCCGAACCCGCTCCAAGCATCGGCGTTCGCGTAGGTGCTGAGCAGATCCCCGCCTGCCCACCCCTGGGCCAGACTTCCAAGGATCGGCCAGAAGACGATCATGGAGAGTGCCGCGGCGATCAGGGCTGCTAGGCCCGCCTCAAGCCACGCACCTTTGGAGTCCTTGGCCGCCGTGTGCACGCCCCCATCCTGCCGGTTCGATCGAATCGAGGCCCGGGCACTCAGGCCAGCTGGCTCGCCCACACCGACACGGCCACCAAGACCACACCACCAATCCGGTACCACATTCGCATCCCCGGACGCAGGTACCACCGGGTGTCACCAGGTTCAGGTTCACGTCCAAACATGCCAACACCGGCGAGCACCAGACCCGGCAGGAGCAAGAACACGAAGGCCCACTGGGATGAATCCGGCCCCTCACCTACCAGGAGAGTGGCCAGCGTCGCCAACCCGAGGGAGGCCAGCAGCACCAACAGGAATCGCGGCACGCCCACCGGGACAAGATGGAACAGCACTGGTGAATTTGGCACAGAGGGGGCGGCCAGCATGAGGACTTGCGTTAGCAGGAACAGCGCGACACCGACCCACAGTTGCCAGACTGCGCCGATGAACGCCTCCGACACGAAGGCGAATGCCAGCGTCCGCAGAAGAATTGCAGCAATTCGCTGCGCCGCCGCAGGCTGCGGGAGTTCGGCGAATTCGATCTCGTTGAGTCGATTGGGGTAACCCCGAGCCGCGACCTCCTCCAACACCATGCGCAATAGCATCGCCGCGATGGCGATCAATGCCAGTAGACCTGCATCGGCGGCAATCGGCAGTTCAAGTCCAGCAAGTCCGGGAAGAGCGCGCACTGTCCCCTGCACAAGGAAACCTGCAACAAGCGGCACCACGACGAAGTCAGTGACGCGCTCCCAGACGTTGTGCTGCTCATCGCGCGAACGTCTCAGTGGTCGCGTACCGGCTGCAACCAGCGCCGGACCAAAGGCGATCAGGCACAACCCCATCAGCAGTCGCACTCCGCCTACCGAACTCAAGCCGCCCATCGCTAGTAGGCCAACCGTGAACGCTAGGACCGCAGCAGCACCAGCCAATGCATTGAGCGAGCCGATCACAATCACTGCCGCGACAAGCCACAGGCTCGGTGTGATCGCCTCACCGTGCACGTTCGCCACGGCCAGTACTCCAAGTACTAGGCCGAGCATCGGGAGGAGTCCGACAAACGAGCCGAACATCGCACGCAGATAGGTGCCGTCATCAATGAGCCGCAACAACAGCGGCGATGTCTGGGCTAGTCGCCGAGCGCTCCTGGCGATGCCTTGATCCAGCCGATCGCTCAACGGTGTTCGCCAGGTCTGCTGACGATCACCCCAGCCGAGCAGGACGGCACTGCCGGCTGCACTGGCGCCCGCAGTGAGCGACGTATCGGCGATATCCGCAAGCCAAGACTGCGTATCGGCGTTGTCAGGGCGCCTGCCGGCTCCCGACGTCCCAACGCCCGACGAGCCGGCCGTGCCGCTGCCGGATCCACCACCGGACTGCGAACCGCCGCCGATTGTTGGTGCCAGTGCGCCAGCGCCCACCACACCCAACACTGCTGCCGCGGTAACTGCTGAGGTGATGACGAATTCCGGGTTGTCACGTGGGTCGAAGGAACGCAGGGTCGGAGGTGGAGCGGCTGCCGTGGTTGCCTGTGGTGAGGCACTCGGTGTGGCAACTACCGCGACAGCGCTCTGCGTGGGTGTGGGCGTGGGTGATGCCGTCGGCTCAGCAGCAACGAGTGTTGCCCCGCCTGAAATGGACTCATTGGGCTTGTCAATGCGAAACGCCCGCACCTTGATGACAACGTCACCCGACTGCGTCGCAGTGACGGTTAAGGCTCCTAACTGCTGGGTCACCTCGGCCAGGGTGCCATCGAGCACTATCGACGATCCCGTTTGCGTTCCAAGTTGAGCTGATCCGCCCGTGACCGAAATCTCGACGCGAACGTCCAGGCCGCTGTCGCGCGCGGGATCGTAGCCGCCGAGCACAACCGGCACAGAAATCGGTTGACCGACGATCAGTTCAGTCGTGCGCACGCTGATCACCGGCGAAGCATTCGGAGTCTGGGATTCTTCGCAGGGTCGCCCGGTATTGCCGCACGGCGGTGCACCCTGCGCACCATCAGTGGGTTCACACGGCTGACCGGTATTGCCGCATGGCGGAGGGTCTTGCGGATTCGCCGAAGAAGCAGGTGTCGTTCCTGGTCCCGCAGCGGTCGGTGGCCCGGTCGGCCCGGTCGGCCCTGCTGGCGCTGTTGGCGGCAATGGCTGGGTGGGTTGGGTTGGCTGGGGGGCTGGCGAAACCGGCGCGCCAGTTGGTGGCGGGCAGGTCGCCGGGTCCGTACATACGTCTTCGGCCCCTGCCGAACCGGCCAGGCCGATGACCACCCAGGGTCCGACGACTACGAGACCACCCAGGGTCAGTGCCGCACGAGTCAGTCGCCTGGTCGCCACCCTCACGGGCAAGGAGGGTACTTCCTCAACAGGCGCCTTTGGGCCACCTGCCGCAGACTCATGGCATGACCGGTTTACCTCGCTCTCATCACCCCCTAGACGCGGCTGCCGCGATGACCGCCGCACCCCTGGATGCGTCTCGGCGTGCCTTCCTGGTTGGCGCTTGTGGACTGCTCGCTGCGGGGCTGGGTTCAGCACTGCTTGCCGATGACGCGCAGGCGGCGAGTGGCATCAAGAGACGCGCCAACGGGCAGGTCGATGTCACGGTTGCCAAGGTTCCCGCACTGGCCAAGGTCGGTGGTGCCGCGCTGCTCGGCAACGTCAAGGGCGTACCAACCGCTGTAGTTCGCACTGGTCAGAGCACCTACCAGGCGCTCAACCTGCGCTGCACCCACCAGGGTGTTCCGGTGACGCTGCAAAACGGCCAGTGGTCCTGCCCAGCGCACGGCTCCGCCTTCGCCATCGACGGCGCCGTCACCAATGGCCCGGCGCAGACCTCGCTGGCATCAGTGAAGTCTGTCCTGAACAAGGGCGTGCTGACGGTCGCTTAAGACTTATCGGCACGCTGATCGGTCACCGCAACGCTGTCGCGTACACCATCAGATATGAGCCGTCGGCAAGTTTGGTCACGGCTGGGTCCTTGATGAACAGGTACTCAAGCGTCGGATCCAAAGTCAGGGATCGATTTGGATCGGCCTGCATCGTGACGCCATCCTTTGTTACGAGGGACACGATCCCAGCACCTCGCGGTAGGAAGCCGTAGGCGCGCGATTGCCCGCCCCCCGACGCTACCTGCGACAGCACCACCGGCTGACCATCCATCGGGATGCTGCGTGTGTCCGCGTAGGTGAACGTTCGACCATCTGTCGACGTGGCATGCTCCATCACCGCCGGGGTGTCGATGAGTGTGTACATGTGCCATGTATTTCCAACCTGGAACGTCACTGAATCCAGCACCGACGTTGGTCGCTGGTAGGCAACGCCGCCATAGGTCCACGTGAGTCCGTCCGTGCTGTCCGCGTAGTGAATACCGATCAGGGGTGGGCCACTGCTCGCCGGACCAACACCGCCGGTCAAGTACGCGCGGTATCCACCACCGGGTAGCGCAACAACGTCTGGATCAACGCCCAACAGATTCGCTGGAAAACCCTTCAAGGTCACCTGGCAGTGCTGCCAACTGCGGCCGTCCGCGGATCCGATCGCCACCGAAAAGCCATCCTGCTTGCCATTGACTGCATGCGCGGTCATGTACAGCAGGGGCACTCCTGCCGGGCCAAGCACCAGGGATGGCGTCGCTGCTTGATCCACCAGGCTGTCGGGTAGGCGCGTCCAGGTCAGGCCATCGGTTGAGACGGCGGCGCGCAACTGCGCACCACCCGGCTGGAGTTCGTTGGTGCCAGGTGCACGACCAGTCTGCAGTGTGCGCACCTGGCAGGTCGATGTCACCGGCTGCTTCTTCACCCAGACCAGCGAGCCGCTCTTTTTCTTGCAGACGAAGGAGCCGATGGTCTGACCCTTCTTGGGGCAAGGCTT
>JAGWVT010000110.1 GCA_018970765.1 Actinomycetales bacterium | reverse complement strand
ATCGCGAGGAGGAGCGAGCCGTAGGGTTCGCCCACACGTGCCGCCACGACTTCCGCATGGTGAACCGCGCTCAGGATTGTGAGGGCCAGAATCACACCGAGTAAAGCCAGGACCCCGACTGGAAGGTCGCGATTCCAGGAGACCAGCAGGCAGATCACACCAAGAACAGGGACCGCGGCGTGCCATATCCTGCGATGCGGCCGTGCTTGCCGACTACCGGTATTGACGTCAGCAACCACTGGGCCAGCGTAATTCGCGAGTGCTCAGGCCGCCCACTCGTGCTTCAAGGCCCGGAATTCGGCGGATCATGATGCTTATAGAGGGCACATTTCCAATCAAATGCTGTGGTGGAGTCACGTGTTGCCCACTACGCTCACCGCCATGCGTATTGGACTTCGGAACACCCTCGCGAGCGCGGTGTTCGCTGCCGCAGTAGTCACGCTGGCTCCACCATTAGGCGCCGCGGTCCCTCAGGCAGCGCGTGTACCGGTGCCCGATGGGCGCTACGGAGCCGTTGACGCGCCGACAACGACCGGCGCTGGGAACTGTTTCAATCCAACGGACACCGTCTGCTACCTTCCGCAGCAGTTCGTGGGTTTCACCGTTCGCAATCGCAAGATCGTGAATCCGCGCATCGCGATCAAGGTGACGTGCAATTACACCGATGGTACGAGTTCGGTCGTGACCTTCGGGCCTTCGTCCAACAACCCAAATCGCACTTCTGCCATTCCTCGCAGTGGCAATGGAACGATCTCCTGGGTCGAAGAGTTTGACTCCAGTCTCATTCAGAATGCAACCGTGAGCCTGAGTTACACGTTCCGACGCAACGGCAATCATCTCGTGGGAGTGCAGGTCCAATCTTCGGATGCGGAATCCACCTGCTTCGGAACAACCCCATTCCGATTGGGAGATGTTTCTGAGGTGCCCGCTTCGATCTTTGATCGACCATAGTCTGAATCGAGCGGTGCCTGATTAGCTGGTTAGGTAGGCGGTCCACCCAGAGGTATCCCAGCCTGGTGTTCGCTGCCAGGTGCGGAAGGCCTCGGATTCAGGCGGCAGCATCGCCGGGATTGCGAGATCTGCTCGCCGCCCACCGATCAGTCGGTGTTGACTCATCCACCAACTGGGGTCGCCAAGGGTTGTCAGATCCGTCGAGATCGCTTCAGTGGCGTCAATCGCGCCAACGACAGGTGGCTCAGCGGAATCAACGGGATTGATCGTGAAGATTCCGCTAGAGCCTTGCGCGCCATCATCGACTGCATTGGCAACAACCGTGTAGGCCTGTGTTGTCTTGGCAATGGCGTACCACAAGCACATGGTGTTGCTTGGGTACTGCTCGGCGAATAGTCCCGCTGCGTCATGGAGGTTTCCGCCGTAGGACCCATCCCACCGAGTACATATGGCGATCAGGTCGGCCCGGCGCACGGCCAGGACTGCACTGGCTTCAGGAAAGCGCACATCCTCATTAAGGAGAAGACCAATCCGCCCGATAGCGGTTTCGAAGACCGGCAAGTCATCGCCCGGCGAGCACCAACCCTGCAGTGCGCGATCAAGATGAGTCTGGCGGTATCGACCCACGACAAGACCTTGCGGTGAGACGAGGACCGCCGTGTGAAACAACTTGTCTTGGTCACGCTCAATGTGACTGGCAACCACGTGACGCCCGGTGCGCGCGGCGAAGTCAGCAGCGACTTGGACAGTTCGACCTTGCTCCGCTTCGGCAACCTCGGACGCGTCCTCGCCATCGAGTGGTAGTCCGGTGAATGAGCATGCGGGAAGCACGAGAAGTCCATCACCGGGCGGAAGACTTTCCACCAAAGCATTTGCTCGGCCTACGTTGCCGTCGAAGTCTCGCAAGATGACACGGAATTGCAACGCGGTGGCGTCTATCGCGTGCTGCTGGGTAGAGGCCTTGGTATCCGTAGGGGACTTGAAAAATGCCAAGTCGCGGTACAGCTCAGGTCGGCGACGTGCGATTGTTGCCTTCTGGTCGTTTTCGTACAGGCTCGGATCAATCTGCGCGTAGAGAATCGTGCCAGGGTTATTCACCGTTGTATTCGCGGTGGTGGCTGGCGCATGGGCAATCCGACGTCCGTCGGCCTGCCAGATTGACGCGCTGCCCCCATAGGTCACGGTCGTTCCGGTCGTAGGGTTGCTCTCCGCGTTATTGCGATCAGCGGCCACCATTGCCAGCCCGTTCCAGGCGCATAACTGCTGAACCGCCGCAATGGTGGAGTGGTTGCCAGCGGCCTCCTCACCTAGGCGCGGAAGGACGCGATCAGAGCTGCAGATATAGGCGATGAGGTCCGCGCCCTTGATGGCGGGCAGTCGCGCGGGCTCCCAATATGTGTCGTCGTAGCAGATCACCATGCAGATTCCACCCAGTTCGGTGTCAAAGACCGGGTATCCGGTATTGCCGGGGGTGAACCACAGAATGTCGGAGGGATTAAGTCCATTCTTTCGATACTTGCCGACGTAGCCATCCGGACCGATCAAGGCACCGGTGTTGTATGTCAGGCCGGTTGTGCGATCAATTTCAGCGATGCCGATAGCTACATAGCAGTTGTGGGCAGCGGTGATCGCGGCGATGGCGTCGGTGCCACGCCCTGGCACTGAGTCCATATAGGGCAGAAACTGGTCCAGATCGCGATAGATGTATCCGGAAAGTGCGGCTTCCGGAAGAACGATGAGGCGTGCCCCTTGGCTGGCCGCTTCTTCAATCACGTTGCAGGCTCGCTGCAAGTTGCGATCGAACTCGAACATCTCGGGGTTGAATTCCACTGCGGCAACAGTGAAGGGTTCCTGGACGCGACTCATGACGGGCTCCCTTTTTGTGGTCGAGTACCTGGCCAGAATGGCGATGGCCAGTTGCGGAACTGGCTGAAGAACCGGAATCCCGCGACGGTGGCCACACCCGCGATTTCAGCGATGAGGAAGGGTGTCGAAACAGAAAGGAGAACGAAGACCGCAGCACCAGCCATGAGCGCAGCAAGCACCCAGTGCGCCTGTTTGGCGATGGTGGCCTGTTGGCCGGCCATCGAATCCGCAAGAAAGCCACCGAAAGAAGCGGTGATCACACCCAGGAACATGGCCGAGATCAGCGGTGCGTCGTAGGACAGCGCCTTTTGTGCACCGATGGTGACGAGAAGTCCAAGTACTACCGCGTTTGTCGCCAGTAGTGGAGTCTCAAATCGCCGCAGGTCCGACGGCAGCATGCCGGCAAGCAAAGCCGCGAGCAGGCCAGCGGGTATGTAGTACCAGACCGCGATGGCGGTGGGCTCAAGATTGAGCATCATGTCACGAAAGATGCCGCCACCGAGGCCGACAAAAATCCCGGCCATGAGCGTGCCTGCAACGGGTATCCCGCGAACCCGGGCAAGACGGGCACCGAAGAAGCAGTTGGCCGTCATCGCCGCCAACTCAAGCCAGACGGGCAGACTCGGCAATGGAGTCGGCGGGGCATCCTGAAGCGCGAGGATCGTGATCATGGCAAGCGTTGCACTTCGGTTTGTGCCATATCAGGCCACTGGATTGCTAGCGGTGGCGTGCGTGGCCCGGACCATGGCGCTGGGATCGCATGCATGGTGCAGGCAATCTGTTGGGCAACGGGTGCGTAGAAACTGCGAACGGTCGCGAAACGTTGCCATGCGCGGTCCCGATCTTTGGGAGCAGGGAGACCTGCGCTGATCAGGTATTCGATGGCGTGGTCCCATTCCTCTCGAGTGATTCCGGGATCGCCCGGATCTGCTACTGAGTCTGGATCCAGCAGAATCCTTTCCAGTTCCCAGTTGCAGGTAACCGGTTCCAAGCCCTTTCGTGGATTGCCGATCGCGTTTAGCGCGAGGGTTCCCTCGGTGACGAGCATGATGCACTGCGCATCGGGTTTTTGATTGCTCAAGGTGATTTGCAGAGCGGTTGCGTCGAGGAGAGCGAGTAGGGAAACGCACCAGTGGCGATTTGGTGAGGTGGATCGAAACCACTCAAGAACCGGATTCACGAGGCTGTTGACTCGCAGATCACACGTCCAGGAGATCCAACTCTCATTGCCAATCGGGTTCGAACCCAGGCCGAGCGCATGTGAGCGAACGAGGATTTGTGGCCCCCAGGCGGGCTCACCGGCCAGTAGGGAGAGCCGAGTCATCGGACTTTCACGATCAGTGTAGGCGCCGTAGATGGCCATGAGGTAGCCGATGAAGACGGCAATCACCACAAGGCCGAGGAATGCACCGATGAAGCAGGCGACCGTACTGGCATTCGTGACAGGTTGAACAATGCCAAGGGTGGTAACCGTCGCCCCTGCTTGGTAGAGCGAGTCACCAAAGGTCAGCGGTGAGGTGCCAAGGATGATCAGGGCCATGGAAAAAATGAGTAAGACGACGTATATGACCAACTGCAGGAGCAGTGCCAGGCCCGCCGCACCTGAGAGCCAGCGGTCTTGAAAGGTGTAGTTGCGCATGAGGCTCAGCGGTGCGCGCACCGCCAATGCGACCACGGTTAGCACGATGCGCGAGATGGGGCGCCGCCGCACCCTGGGAATGAGCATGGATTGGACCATCGTGAACACCACGGATGCGGTGAGCACGATGCCAATTACCAGGCAAGCGTTACGCACGATTCCCTCCCGGGCAGACGTTACCCAAGGCTGGCCAGACGATCGAGGGCAGGCGATGCGACAGCAAGTTGGCCTCGCACTGCATGGATTAAGTCCCACGTTCGGGGACATGTGCAACGTCTTGGTCAACAGACTTCGGTGTCTGCCGATCACCAAGACCTTGATCAGCAGGCGTGGAGCCACCCGTTGACGGCAGTCACCTTTTGGTTGACCTCAGTTCGCACAAAGACGTTCACCATGCACATTAGCAGGGCTCAACGCCGACTCGCTTTCCCTGGCTCGACTCGAGCTAGATGGCGAATTCCTTGTATGGATAGTCGGAGAGTTGCCTTCGAGTCAGGGCTGTCATACGGTGCGTTTGACCAGTAAAGCCGTATCCGGTGCACGCCAACCAGCCCGAGAGGCCTCCCCAATGACCGTCGTCGCTCCGAACGTGAACATCCCGGCTCCGCCAGACAACGTGCCTGCGCCGCGAGGCCGCGGCGCATGGCGTGCAGCCCTGGTATCGCTGGCCGCCATCG
>JAGWVT010000109.1 GCA_018970765.1 Actinomycetales bacterium | reverse complement strand
GGGCCGATTCTGGAGGTGTCGTCGGTGAAGTGCTTCTCGACCACTCGGGCACCAAGGGCTACCGCGCCCAGGACAGTTACGTGCCCGGGGGTGTGATCCGAAAGGCCAAGTGTGACCCCGGGAAATCGCTCCGCATATTGGGTGAGGACGCGGAGGTTCGTGTAGCGAGCATTCTCGACGCCTCCGGTGTAGTTGGTGTTGCATTGCATGAGCACAATGTCCACTCCGGCCGCCTGCAGCACCTCCATCGCACGATCCACGTCGTCCAGCGATGCGGCGCCCGTGGCCAGGAGGACCGGCTTGCCGTACCCAGCAATCGCCCGCAACTCCTCAAGCCAGTTGATATCTCCCGATCCGACCTTGAAGGCATTCACGAATGGGTTCAGGTGCGCGACTGCCTCAAGGTCGTACGGAGCCGACATGAATTCGATTCCGATGTGCTTGCCGTGGGCAGCCAGCTGAGCAGTCCACTCCCATGGCAGGCTCGCATCCTCGTAAACTTCGAACACCGACTTCTGCCATGAGGCCTGATGGGACTGCTGGCCACCAAGGGCCCGAAATCCAGCATCGCTCACGATGTGCGATGCTCGAAAGTGCTGGAACTTCGCGCAGTCCGCCCCTGCCGCCTTGGCCAGCGTCATGAGTTCAAGGGCACGTTCGAGGCTCCCATCATGGTTGGCCGCGATGTCGGCGATGAAGTACGTAGGTTCGTTCCTACCGATGACTCGACCGCCGATCTCGAATGAAGTCACGATGGGATCCTAGAGCCACTATTCCGACTGGGGCTTGAACGCCGGTGTCTCACGAAGGAGGATGTCGGCCCTTTGAGTGGCGAATCCGGCCCGTAGCATGGGGATGTGTACTCCCTGCTCGTAGCCGCTGCCGGACTGGGCACGCGTATGGCAGGGAATCTGCCAAAGGCGCTCGTGCCGTACCGAGGGCGGCCACTGATTGAGGCCTCGATAGCAGGACTGGTCTCGTCAGCGGCAGAAGTCGTCATCGTGGCTCGCCCAGAAGCCGTGCCGCAGTTCGAGCAGCACCTGTCGAGCGACTTGCTGCGCAAGAGTCGGTTCGTGGTCCAAGACGAGGCGGCGGGCACCAGTTGGGCGGTTGCTCTCGGACTCCGCGAGTGTCGACGGCCCCGCACCTTCGCGATGTGGGCGGATCATGTTGGCGGGGGCCATTTCACATCGACTCAGACGGCAGATCTCCTGGCCCGAGGGCGCGAAAGCGACATCGTCGTACCGGTCGTGTACCGCAAGGATCCCTACGCATACCTCGAGATCGATGCGGATGGCTCAATCTCGGCATTCTGGGAGACCCGTCGTGGGGCTGCCCGCGTAGTGTCGGGGTGGAGCGACTGCGGCACGTTTCTGCTTGCAACGAAGCGGGTGCAAGGCTTCCTTGAGGGCTACTTGGCAGAGAATGACGAATCCGATGCCAACTTCCTGCATTGCTTCGCGTCAGCAGCAAAGCAGGGCCTCACAGTGAGGGCCGTGGATGTGGGTGATCCGGAACTCACGGTTGGCATCAACTCGCAGGAGGACCTGCTCGCCTACTGCGCGAGAACTCAGAGTGAGAACTAGAGTGCGCGGGGATCAAGGTCTTGATCGGGTGCGCATCGCGTTGTTCTCTGGCGGCAGAGGTTGCGCCACCATCAGTGCGGCCTTAGCCCAGATCAGGAGTGTTCATCTCACGGTCATCGTGAACGCCTATGACGATGGCCTATCGACGGGACGCATCCGCTCACTCGTTCCGGGGATGCTGGGTCCATCAGATGTGCGCAAGAACTTCAGCAACCTCCTGCCGGTTCTCGGCAATCGTGGCCGCGCGATTGCACGGCTACTAGAGTGCCGAATAGACCCATCTGATCTCGACCCAGAGGATGAGCGGGAACAAGCATGTTGGCCCATTGCAGGTCTGCTTGGTAGCAGCGAGGACGACTTGACCGTAGCGGAGGCTCGTCAGGTGCGTCGATGGGCGGTAGCGACCACCGACCTGCTCAAGGAACGACTGGGTGATTCAGGAGCCATTCGCGCAGAGCTCCAGGGCATGTCTGTGGGCAACTTGCTGTTCTGCGGCGCTTACCTCGAACAGTCAGCGTCCTTTAACGAGGCAATTCGCGCATGGAACCAGACCTTTGGCCTGCCCGCGTCGATCGTAAACATCACCGATGGCTCGAACCGAGTACTGGTGGGGCTCAAGGAAGACGGCACGATGCTGGAGACCGAGGCACGGATCGTAGAGCAGCAGTCTAGGGACCGACTTCGCCGTGCGTTCCTCCTTCCGCAGTACTTGAGTGATGCAGATCTCGCGGCTTTGGACGCAATGACGGTGGATGAGCGATATGAGACCCTTCTGCGGCGTGAGTCGATCCCGTCCTTGTCCGCGGAAGCCACCGAAGCGATCTCGACCGCAGACGTCATCGTTTACGGACCAGGAACTCAGCATTCGAGTCTTCTGCCCAGTTATCTGACCTCGGGAGTTGCGGATCTCATCGCTTCGCGCTCTGACGTCGAGAAGGTCTTCATCAGCAACCTTGATGCCGACCATGACATACAGTCGGAATCCTTCAAGACTCTTCTTGCCAAGGTCGTCGAGTACCTGAATGCAGGCAGTCAGGCACAGCATCAGACCTCCGCGTTGATTACCAGATGCCTAGTCAGCACAGATGAGTCAACTACAACGCCATGGGGATTCGAATCAATGGATGACGGAGATTCCGTCATCGGCGTAATGGTCGGCCATTGGTCAGCGACCAGTAGAACCCACGATGGACCGCGGGTTGCTCGCGCCATCTTGAGTCTCGGTTCAGGTCGGAAGGGATTGAATTCCGCTTCCGGTCTACGCGCGGTGTCGATCGTCATACCTGTTCTTGACGAAATTCGTACGCTGCCAACGGTGCTGTCGGATCTCTTGCTCTACGACTGGGTTGACGCTGGAATCCTTCCAGAGTTCATCGTCGTCGACGGAGGATCCATCGATGGGAGTTGGGAGGCCGCAGAGGCGTACCCAACGGTGACCCGAATCCGACTCCCGCGTGGTTCTGGCCGAGGGGAAGCGCTTCGAGCTGGGATCAAGGCCGGCAGGGCCGACTACCTGGTGTGCTTCCCAAGCGATGGAGAGTACGCGGTGGACGCAGTCGTCCGAGTGTGCAAGGCCCTTGACTCGGGTGAGTCACCGATCGTCTTCGGCAGTCGCGTTGGGATGTGTGCCGACACCGACGCGCGCCTGCGCAGCATCTACGGCGGCAGGACACGCGCCTACTATCTCAGCAAGTGGGGTGGCACTGTTCTGATCCTCGCAGCGGGCTTGATGCACAAGCGATGGATCTCTGATCCCCTGACGGGGATCAAGGGATTCACTCGCAACGCAATCGAGCGATTGAGCCTCGCAGGGGATGGAGTGGACTGGGACATGCAGGTAATCGCCGAAGCGGCAAGGCTCGAAGTCCCCCTGGCCGAGGTACCCGTCCACTTCGTCCCCCGGGGCGTCAAGGAGGGCAAGAAGATGCGGCCACGGGACGGACTTCAGGCCTTGTGGAGGCTACTCAAGCCCAAGGCAGGAGGGATCTAGCCATGAACCTCTCGATTGTCATCCCGATGTTCAATGAAGAGGCTTTCGTCAGGGCCCTGCTGCTGCGCATTGAGGAACAACTCAAGGACGAGGGTTGGGAGTTCGAGATCGTTGTCGTTGACGATGGCTCCACCGACGAGTCGGTCTCCCAGGCTCGTAGCGTGACCAGCCCGCGGATCACGGTCATCGAGCAGCCTGAGAATCGTGGCAAGGGAGCCGCGGTCAGGGTCGGGATGAAGTGCGCTGGTGGGGATCTCCTGCTCGTACAGGATGCTGACCTTGAGTACGACCCCGCCGATATCCCGAGCATGATGCGGGCTGCGATGTCACATCCTGGAACTGTTGTGTACGGGAGCCGAATCCTAGGAGCACGCAGGTCACTCAAGGGGTGGCGCGCCTGGGTCGGTCTCTGGCCGGAGCAGGGCCTTGGCCCGGTTCTTCTCAATCGAGCACTCACCCTCGAGTTGTTGATGTTGACTGGCCGCCACCTTACGGATCTGCTCACGGGCTACAAGCTCTATCCTGCTGATGTCTTCGCTGACTGGTGGCCGGCCACACAGGGCTTCGAGACAGATCACGAGATCACGATGCGCCTCATTGGGACCAAGCGACGAATCGTTGAGGTGCCCGCAAACTATGTACCGAGGACCAGGGCCATGGGAAAGAAGATTCGAGCAAGGGACGGCCTCATCGCCATACTCGTGATTCTGAAGGGACGATTCAGGGTGCCGGGCACAGGACGGCCCAGTGGGTGAGCATGTCCGGTTGGAGGGACTGCTCTTCGACCTCGATGGTGTTCTCGTGCAGAGCATGAAGGCTCACCTGCGTGCGTACGAGGAGGCGCTCTCGCCGTGGTGCCAAGCACCAGAGCTTTCGGACTTAGCGGGCCGCCGAACGGAGGATGTCGTGGTCTCGTGTCTGAGGCCGCATGGATGCGATCAGGCAACAATTGCCCAGGTGGTCAAGGCTAAGCGAACCCTGGCCGCAGCGTATCTCGATGAACTAGGGGAACACCTCCTCACAACTGGCGCTGTTGACCTGCTCGTACAAGCACGTGCGCGAGGCTTGGACCTTGGTATCTGCACATCGGGATCTCGGGCATCGATCGATCGATTCCTCACTCTGGCGCGCCTGAGTGGGTCTGACTTCGCGTGCCTGCTGGCATCCGAGGATGTCAGCCACGCTAAGCCGCATCCAGAGGTTTACATTCGGGCCTGCCAGATGCTCGGGCGAGACCCCGGCGTGTGTGCAGTCGTGGAGGACTCGCGAAGCGGAATGGCTGCGGCGCTTGCTGCGGGTTGCCCGTTGATCGCCTATCGAGACACCTCAAGTGACGTTCAAGTGCCCGCGGAGGCACTGGGTGTCGTGACGAGCCTGTCAGAAGTGATGAACTTCATCTGACCCCCAGCGCGCTAGGAGTCCGGCATTCCCTGCTTGACGAGCACAATGGGGACTGCATTTGGATCTGTGCCATTCAGTAGCGAGTGATCGACCTGCACGATGGAGACGTTCGGAGGGAGGCTGACGCCGCTCTCCCGAAGGGCATCAAGGGAGCGCAG
>JAGWVT010000031.1 GCA_018970765.1 Actinomycetales bacterium | reverse complement strand
CTGCGAGTGATGGGAACGCTAGCGCAAACCAGGCTTCGGCGGGTGGCATTCGGCAAGACAGTCACTGGGATGGGTCGACCACGATTTTGACCTCCCCGGGCGCTGCCTCTGCGCGAAGTGCGGCCGGAACCTCGGCAAGGCCTATGACCCGACTGATGAGGGGATCAAGTACAACCGTCCCGGAACTGATCAGAGTGCAGGCCCGAGCATGGGTTAGGGGATTCAAAAAGGAGCCGACGATCCGCAGCTCTTGCACGACGAGGTCGAAGGGGCGCATGGGAACTACATCGTCCTGGGCGGTCAGTCCCAGCACGATGACGCTGCCACCTCGGCGAGCCAGTCGCTGGGCACCCAGGAACGTTTGAGTACTCCCTGCGCATTCGAAGACGGTGTCGAATCCGCCACTGTTCGCCACCACCTGCTCGGCCACGTCCAGACTCACTCCGGACCTTGCACCAAGGTCCACGGCCAGGTTCTGCCGGGTGGCGTTGCGCGTCACCATAACCACCTCGGCTCCCGCCAACCGAGCAAGTTGAGCCACCAGTTGACCCATCACGCCGCCACCGAGGACAGCAACCCTCTCACCCCCACTCAGACCGGCAAGGTCCATCCCGCGTAGGCAGCAGGCCAGTGGTTCGGCGAATGCGGCGTGTAGTGGTGATACGTGCGCATCGAGGCGATGAATCTGCGTGTTGGGTGCCCCGATCAACTCACTGAGTCCGCCGTCAATGTCGACCCCGATGGCGGTCAGCTCAGGACAAAAGGCGGTGCGACCAGCTTGACAGTCCGTGCAGCGGCCGCAGGTGATGTTCGGGTCAACGCTGACCAAGTCGCCAACCTGCACACCTGATCCGGGCGTGGTTGCCTGCACGATTCCCCCGAACTCGTGCCCGAGGACGACGGGACGTTTCGCTGGGTACTCCCCTCGGGTGATGTGGCGATCGGTTCCACATAGTCCGCAACCGGTAACCCTGACCACCGTCGTTCCAGGCAGTGTGCCCGGTTCCTGTCTCCCTACCACGGCGAGGTCACCGTGGTCATCCAGCAGCAGTGCTCTCATTCGGCGACCTGCGCCAGACGCTTGGGGAAGAAGAACGCAGCGATAAGCGCACCGATTGCCGTGACACAGGCTCCCACCCACACAGCGGTGTCCATGCCAGAGACAAACGCCGCACCTGCGGTCACTGTGATGGCATCCCTGAGTGCCTCGGGTGCCTGACCGGCAGCGAGGCTGGCGCCAGCGAGTGAATCGCGCACCGCGTCGAGGACTGCGGGTGGAACCTGAGCTGCCGCAGCGCCAGCATTCTGGACTGCTTGGTCAATCTGAGCGCGGTACGCAGTTGACAACAGTGCCCCCAGCACTGCAACACCGAGTGCACCGCCGACCTCTCCGGTCGTCTCATTCATCGCCGAGCCGATACCGGCACGTTCCTTGGGTACGCAGGAAAGCACCCCGTTCGTGGCATGCGGCAGTGTCAGTCCCATACCCAGTCCCACGAGCGCCATCGTCGCGGCGACCTGCCAACCGGTGGTGCCTGCGACGAACACACTTGCTCCAGCAAGCCCCAGCGTCACAACACTCAAGCCCACGACCACCATGGTCCGCGAACCCAGGCGCTGCGCCAATACCGGACTGACCGTGGCGGCCAACGTCAGGCACAGTGCCGCAGGTACCAGGGTCAGCCCGGACTGCAGTGGGGACAGGCCCTTGACAAGCTGGAGGAACTGCGGGAAGAAGAACATCGCACCGAAGAGCGCGAAGTACAGCATGGCGACCAGAATGAGAGAAACACTGAACGTGGGATTCCGGAAGAGTTGCAGCGGCACCAGCGGCCGCGGAGCACGCCGCTCCCAAAGGACGAATGCCACCAGCGCGATGACGCCGACGATCAGGGTAAGTACCGTCGATGCTGAAAGGCCTGTATCGGGCACGCGAATGATGGTCAACACCAAACTGATGAGGCCAACCGCCCATAGTCCAGCGCCCAGGAGGTCCAACCGGGGCCGGCTTGGGTCTTTGGATTCAGGCACCAGCACGATAGCGGCGATTAAGACAACGATCGCAATCGGTGGGTTGACAGCGAATACGGAATTCCAGTGGAAGTGCTCAAGAAGCACGCCCCCGATTACGGGGCCAATCGCCACACCTAGACCCGAGACGCCCGCCCAGATGCCGATGGCCTGCGCCCGCTGTCGAGCATCGGGAAAGTTCTGCACGATGATGGACAACGTCGACGGCATGATGCATGCGCCGCCGATTCCCATGACTGCGCGTGCAAGGGACAGTTGCCCAGCGGTGGCGGCAAGCGTGCCGGCGAGAGATCCGACCGCAAAGACCACCAGGCCTATGACGAAGATGCGCTTGCGTCCGAATCGGTCTCCAAGGGTTCCAGCCAGCACTAACAGGCCAGCGAACATCACCGTGTAGGAATCAACCACCCATTGCAGCTCAGCAGTCGAAGCATCAAGGTCACGTTGGATGGTTGGCAAGGCGACATTGACGATGGTGTTGTCCAGGCCGGTGATGAGTAAGGCGCCACACAGGACGGTCAGTACGATCCACGGACTGGTACGACGAGCGGTTCCCTCACTCATACGTGCAGGCTACTCAGCCGACTCCCAAGGTCAGCGTCACACTTGCGTCGGCTCCGTCGGTTCCGCAACCCAGGCGGCGAACGCCATGACGTGGTGCCACGGCGAATCGGGCTCATCCACAAACGCGAATGCAGCAAAGGGTTCGGCGAAGTCAACACGCACCTTCCGCAGGACTCCGGCTTTTGGTTCGCGATCGCGTGGTGGCGCCGATCGCATGATGGCCAGCGCAGTCACCGCGGCGGCCGTGAACCCCAAGCGGTCGAATCGGGCCCGGGCGCACTGAACTGCCTGCGCTGGTCCGGGGTCAGCAAGGAGCACCGAGATGCGCTGAGCAGCATCAACGAATCCCAATTCGGGTTCGGCCATCAGGTCCCAGGTCGACTCCGCTTCCCATGCGGGCACCCTTGCCTCAGTGCGAAGCACGCGCTCCGCCGGTGCATCCTCAAGCGGCTCCTCAGCGATTTGCCAGCACCCCTGCTCACCTAGTGGCAGGCTCCACAGATCTTCACTGGCTCCGCCCAGGTAGGCGCGTGCTACCTCGGCAGCTGCAGCCATGCCTGCGGATTCCGGTATCCCGGTGACGCAGAGCACGATCAAGCCCTCAGCCTGTGCCTGATGCACGGCAAACAATCCCTGATCAGTCCGAACTGCGGTGAGGTCGTCGCCAACTAGAACTGACTGCACTCGTCCGGCCCACCGCCTGCCAACTCCCCAATCGTCACTGGGCCGTGCAAGGTAGGGGCGCCGCCATCGCACGTCCGCCGCCAGGGCATTCACCAACACCAATGCCGTTTCACGGGTCACTGCCACGGGAAAGCGGCTGATTAAGCCATCGGTTGCCGCATGAGCCCAGGCATCGGCCTGCTGCGATGTTGGTACTGGACCGCAGGCAACGGCAGGTGGGAGGTGTTGTTGCCAGTCGTCGAACGCAATAGTTCGCTGATCGGAAGCGATCCACACGGCTGTCGCCGCCCGCAACGCCTTTGGCGCCCGCTCCAGCAACGCCGCCGCAATCTGCTCTGCCCGCTCGGGCTGCAACCCAAGCGCCGTGCACCTGCGAGTTGCAGTTGCCCCGGACGCCAGCGCCACGAGGAGCCAGGCACCCACGGGCGCCGCAACCGCGTTGCTGGCGTCGGTGCGGCTGGCGAAGCCGGTCCACCAGTGTTGGGCGTACTGCTGCACGAACTCGCTGACGTCGTCGTCGATCGCTCTCATCAGCCAAGTCAACCGTTCGAGTAGCCCCGATACCGCATTATTAGTCTGAATGGTCATTACGTAGCCTGCGGGAATGACGGGCTCACGATGCAGCTTGGCCCTCGTGGGCAGGGCCTTCGCGTCGACGACGATCATGGTGTTGACGGCTCTGACGTGGGCATCGGCGCCTTCTGCGCCGGCCGCGGCTGATCCGTGGCGGCCATCGTTGGGCGACCGACTGCACCTGCAGTTGTCCGGCACCCTGCACGTCCCAACGTGGGCGACACTGGTTGAGGTCGATGGCGCCGAAGCCACAGCGGATGAGGTAGCCACGCTGCGCCAATCCGGCCATCGCCTCGTCTGCTACATCTCCGCCGGCTCAGCGGAGGACTACCGCGGGGACCTTGACCAGTTGCCGCCCGTTGTGCTTGGTAAGCGGCTCGAGGGCTGGCCTGACGAGCGCTGGCTCGACATTCGACGTACTGACCTGTTGCTGCCACTGATGAGCCAGCGGATCCAAGACTGCGCGAGGAAAGGATTCGATGCCATTGAGTTCGACAACATGGACGCGTACGCCAACGACACTGGTTTCCCCATCACTGTCGCACATCAGCGACGGTATGCCCGTGCGGTCGCCGAGATTGCCCGTCAACATAGGTTGGCCCCTGGGCTGAAAAACGCCCCAGAACTCGTGCCGAGCTTGGTCGACGCCTTCGACTGGGCCCTCGTGGAGCAGTGCGTTGAGTTTTCCACCTGTCGTCGCTACCGACCGTTTATCTCACAGGGAAAGCCCGTGTTCGCCATCGAGTACCGCAATCGGGGTAATCGAGGATGCGCGCTGGCGGCGAAGCTGGGTATCGACCTACAGGTTAAGCACCGCAACCTGAATGATTGGACATCGCCCTGCAGCTAACCCACTGCAACTAACGCCGGTGAGCGATAATATCCAGACCCTCCACATTAGTGGCTCACATCACGAGGGAGTCCCCCATGCCAAAGTCCACAGGCACCGCGCCGGCATCCACCCCCGCCATTGACCGCACAGTGGTGAGCTCTCTTGGCTCTGGGTCTGCACTCAGCGCAGCAACATTCGGTGTCAGCCCGAGTGGGTCAATTGGCTGGATGACAGGGGAATGGACGCCGATGGCGTCCGAATCCGAGTAAGCACGAGCCCGCAGCACGCCCTTCACTGCCCACACCGAGACCGTTATGGGGCAGGGCCTAGAGTTACGTTCCCGTGAGGCTCATGACACCCCAGGCGCGCCATGCGGTCGTTCGCGCCGGAGCCCTGGCCTGCATTGCGCTCACTGCCAACAGCGCGGTAAATCTGCGAGTTGCCCGGCGACCAGCTGCACGAGCGTCCCAAGTTCGAGAACGTGTCTCCATACTTATACCGGCCCGGAACGAGGCTCACCGCATCACGCCAACTCTAAAGTCGGTCCTAGCGCAGGAGGGGCTTGACGACCTCCAGGTCATCGTCTTGGACGACGGTTCCACGGATGGGACCGCAGATGTGATCCGGCATGCCATCGGCACCGACCCGCGGGTCAAAATCCTCGACGGTGACGACAACCCCCCACCTCAGGGCTGGCTGGGTAAACCCTGGGCCTGCCACCGGCTCTCGCAAGAGGCGACCGGTTCAGTGCTGGTTTTCATCGACGCAGATGTTGTGCTGCACCCACACGCAGTGGCCTCGGCCGTACACATGCTGCGTCGGGATCGCCTGCAGCTCCTCTCGCCCTACCCGCGCCAGATAGCACAAACCCCTGCGGAGCGCATCACCCAGCCGTTGGTCACCTGGTCCTGGCTGAGCACGTTGCCGTTGCTGCTCGCAGAGCGAAGCGGTATTCCGCAACTATCCGCAGCGATCGGTCAATTCCTGGTCGTCGATGCCGTTGCCTACCGGGCAAGTGGTGGTCACACGGCGGTCGCTGGCGAAATCATCGAGGACGCAGGTGTTGTGCGGGCGCTCAAGCGCAATGGTTTTCGCGGCATGCCAGCGCTTGGCGGTCAGATCGCGGCTTGTCGTATGTATGACGGTGCAAGCGAGGTGTACCACGGTTACACGAAATCACTGTGGGCCGTTTTCGGTAACACCCCAAGCGCCTTAGGTGGAATGGCATTGATGAGTTTCATCTACGTGGTACCGCCCATCCTGGGACTAACTGCCAAGGATCGAAGCACGAAGGTATGGGGAGCTGTCGGGTACGGCGCAGGCGTGGCAGGCCGTGTGATGACGTCGCGCGCATCGGGCGAGCGCACCTGGCCTGATGCGCTCACTCAACCGCTTTCGGCTGGCACCTTTGCCGTACTGACTGGTGCATCCTTGCTGCGCAAACGACGCGGCGCCCTGCACTGGAAGGGTCGCACTCTTCCCTAAACGACTGCTGCTCGGCCCAATCGATTTACCCGGTGATACGCACGCGTTGCACGATGTCCAGCGGTAGCCGATCCCCCACCGCCGGCGCGCGGAAGCGAATGGTCGCGACAGCCTGAGTACCCGGGGTCACCTTGGCTACCCAGTTACCAGCACTGCGCGTGATGCGGCAGGACTTCGCTGCTGAACCTGCCACCACGGTTGGGCCATCGGCGTCCATCGGGGCTTGCCGTAGTGCGATCCGCAGGTTTGAGGTCACGCGGCAGGAGATCGTGACAGCGGCGAGCTGACCTGCATCCGTCAGCACGGCCTCGCGCAGCAGCACCGCCTGCCCGTCCACGGCCTCCACCTCGGGTGCGACGAGAACGGTGCTTATCTGGGTAACGACTTCCACTACGCCATCACCATCATCGTCTGCGTCACGGGAGTCGGGGATGCCATCGCCGTCATCATCCGGATCCCGATAGTCGGGTACGCCATCACGATCCGCGTCAGTGGTATACCGATCCGGCTTACCGTCATTGTTGTCGTCCGGATCGGCGCTGTCGGTAATGCCATCGCGGTCGGCATCGGTTGGTGTGCAAGCCCCAGCTTGGGCTACGAGAACCCTCACCTCGGCCTCCTCTACTAGATCTGCCTCAAAGACTCCGTCATTGTTGTCGTCGAGATCGTCGCGATCGACGATGCAATCGTTGTCCGAGTCGGTTGAGCCCGGCCTATCTGGGTCGGCGACGTCGGGGATACCGTCGCCGTCATCGTCCGAGTCAAATTGATCGCGCAGCCCATCACCATCGTCATCGCTATCACGGGCGTCGGGCACACCGTCCTTGTCAGTGTCGGCCTTCAGCCCCTGGTCCGGGTCCTTGTCGTCACTGATGCCGTCACCATCATCATCCGGATCTTGGGCATCCGGAATTCCGTCATTGTCATCGTCTGGGTCAAGGACATCGCGCTGGCCATCGCGGTCGGTATCAGCAAGTACAGCTATCGAACAGCCGGCGGCAAGGACCGCCTGCCCACGGGCATCCCAGTTTTGCCCGGGACGGCCGCCGACTGGGGGAATGATGTCGTTCGGGTGCGAGGAGTGGTCGTTTGCCCGGCTCCCATCGACGGCACTGACCGCCACAGTGATCACCGTGTACGGATTCTTCGCTGAACTCGTCGCATGACAGATCGTGACCTTGGCCTGCCCTGCGGCGTTGGCCGACGGGGCCACGACGCCCAGGACCACCATGGCAGTAGTCACAGTGACGATCAATGTCCCACTGGCCACACCAGCCACTTTGCGCCTTGACATGCCGTCCCCTCGTCGAACCTCACCAGCCACCTGCTGCCCCTCGTCCTACCCTAGGCAAGGATGGCGTCACGACCCACGGCGCCCTTACCTCACAAAGGACTGACTCCCATGGCAGACGCAGAGCCCGATTCAGCGGTGCTGTGCGTGGTGGTAAACCCCGCTGCCGGATGGCGGATGATCATCGAGAACAGTGCCGGGGAAGCGCTGACGGATGGCTGGGTGCTCGAGCAGCAGGTGACGATGGCGTCAATGCCCGACGCCCGGGTCGCACTCGGCGCAATCCGCCGGCAGATCGCTCGGAGTCGGCATTCCGTCCCTCGACTGATCCCTGAGGGTGCGCGCTCGGACGCCTGGCCAGTGTCCTGGGGAACTTTCGACCTGGAGAAACTGCGCGAACTCGTCGAAGATTTCTATTCCGGCGTTGAGGACCTTTGGGTTGCGATCTCGCTGGGCGAACTTCGTGAAGCCGTCCGTGATGTCTTGACTCGACATGATGCAGCCGGTGGTGTGGTGGAAGGTGGCGCAGTCATTGACTCATTCATGGAGGACTACCGCGAGATCATGCGACCACTGAGCAACACCTGGGTGGCCGCGTTTGTCGACGGTGAACGCTTAACGATTCAGCCCGAGGTCTTGGAGTTCTTGTCGAGCGCAGATTGGAACGAGCTGATGCAGCGTCGTCAGCGACTGTGGCAGGCACGCCGATTGACTGGCCAGGCCTAGCGCAGGACTTCCGGCTTTCTCACGTAAGCCGCTGGACGGGGAATGGGTCCCGAAGCGACCACGCCACATTTCGTAGTTCACGCCGAGAATTGAGCATGATGGCGCGGAATGAGTCACCGCGGTTGTGGTAGTCGTTGGCTGCCAAGAGTCGCGATAGGCCAGCAAGGTGCTGATCAGACGCGCGATCTGCACTCCCACCTGATTCAAATGCCCCGTCAAGGTTGCCCTCGTGATCGACCACCGTACTGACGATATGAATGTGTCCGTCGGCTCGAATGAACTCCAGTATGCGAGCCTGCTGAGGCCAATCAATCAGGGATGCGGTCGTGATCTCCCAGAAACCGCGATCGGCGGATTCCCCCTCATCCGTTGGTCGGCCATGCCACAGCGCATTGTGGTGATGCACGTGTCCTGCCAGCCAGGCGATCACCTGTGGGTAGTCCAGCAGCAGCGTGACCACGGCATCACCCAGCACTCGTGCCTGGCCAGTCACTCCACCGAAGTCATTGAGCATCGTCACCGAAGGATGGTGCGTGGTGATGACGGTGTATCGATGCGGGAATCGCTCAAGCTCAGCGACGAGCCACGTTGCCTGCTGTTCGTCGATCGACCCCTGCCAGCCGCCATGCGGATTGACCGTGTCCAGCGCAATAACTCGCAGTTCTCCCACATCTGCGGACCAGGCGTTGCCTGGACCAGGTTGAAAGGAGTCCGGAACTAGGTCGCAGTGCAGTGCTCTGGCGAAATCTTCGGTCTGGACCAACGCTCGGCCCAGGTCAACCGGCACGGGCTCACGCGGCGCATCGGGGGTGTCGACGTAGCGTGCGGGGCCAACGCTGCCAACGGCTTCCAGAATGGTCAACGGCGGCAGGCCGCTGGCCAAACCTGTCACTCGCTCCCCAGACACAGCCACTTCGCGTAGACGAGCGTCTGCTGTAACGGTGCCTTGAAGCAGCAGATCGTGATTCCCGTGGACCGCGAGAACCGGGTACCACACACCGGGCGCGTGAAAATCTGCTCGGGCGCGATCTACCAGACCCGGCAATTTCGGGAATCCGAAATTTCGCATGGGCAGGTCAGGCGAAACTCCGCGCGGCGGACCATCGGGATGCCAGTAGCGCTCATCCCATGACTCATGGGCATCGCTGTTCAGTGCACCGACCCATGAACTGCGCGCGGCGTCACCACTTCTCGGCTTGACGATGCCGCCGCGCAGCAGGTCCATCAGCCAACCAAGTTCGTTTTGCTGCGCGTTGTCGACCAGGTCGCCGGTGATGAGAAGTGCGTCAACGGATCGGCCCGTGGTCGGGCCGCGATCGATCCGATTCACCGCTGCCAACATGCTCGCCGCCACCTGCGTCGTCAGTATCTCCTGGGGTCGATAGGTGCCCACGTGACCAACCTGCTCCAAATACGGTGAATCTGGATCACCGAACCGGTCCAGGTACTCCAGTCGCACGGGTGACTCTGCATCGCACAGGTGCAGGTCGGAAAGGTGCCAGACACAGGCCAGCACCTGCCCTACAGCTGGCCGGTCAACATGTTCCTCACCTGGACCCCACTCCAAGGCACACCAGCCCAACCTGTCTGCCACTCCCCGAACCAAGGTTCGAGCCAGGGTTGTCTGGTCCGACGGGTCAGTGCTCACGGAACGATGATCCCTTGGTGACCGCAATCCCGTGCGACGCGACACCGCGCAGCCCCCTTTGGAGGGCATGCACTGCTACATTTCCTTGGAATACGGTCAAAAAATGGGGTGGGCATCGTTCTAGTGCCAGCAGGCCTGGATCTTTGTTCAAGACATTTCACTGCAGGACCCATTACGAATGCCCTCGGGCACTGTCACGGGCCACACGGCCCAGGGAGGTCTAGGAATCCATGAATCGCGGAGAGTTGGTTTCGGCTGTGGCCAAGAAGGCCGGTACGACGGCGACCGCCACCGATCAAGTCCTCAACGCCATCATCGCCGTCGTCTCTGCCGAAGTTGCTGCCGGCCGCAAGGTCTCCATCCCCGGCTTCATCAGTTTCGAGACAGCAGACCGTCCGGCACGCACCGGGCGCAACCCCCGTACTGGGGAGCCTGTCAAGATCGCTGCTCGGCGCGCGGTCAAGGTCACCGCGGGTTCCGCGCTCAAGCGCGCTGCCGCCGGCGAGAAGTAGGTGCTTCGAGTCGCCTGCCGGTCAGCAGGCCGGTAGGCGACTCGACAACCACTCGACGACACTTGCCATACCGATGCGCTCTTGGGCCATGGAATCCCGCTCGCGCACCGTGACTGCTTGATCATCCAGTGAATCGAAATCCACAGTGATGCAAAACGGGGTACCGATCTCATCCTGACGCCGGTAGCGTCGACCAATCGCACCTGCATCATCAAATTCAACATTCCACCGTTTGCGCAACTCCTTGGCGAGTTCCTGCGCTCGCGGACTGAGTTCCGGATTGCGGGACAGCGGCAGCACTGCCACCTTGACCGGTGCAAGGCGAGCATCGAAGCGCAGAACCGTTCGCGTATCCACGCCACCCTTGGCATTTGGTGCCTGATCCTCGTCGTAGCAGTCCAGCAGGAATGCCAGAACCGCACGAGACAGGCCCGCCGCCGGTTCGATCACATAAGGAATCCACCGCTCATTGGTCTCCTGATCGAAGTACGACAGGTCCACACCGGAGTGCTCACTGTGCGTCCGCAGATCGAAGTCCGTTCGATTGGCAATACCCTCGAGCTCAGCCCACGTCGAACCGGCGAACTCAAAGCGATACTCAATGTCGACCGTACGCTTGGAATAGTGGGAGAGCTTTTCCTTCGGATGCTCGAATAAACGCATGTTGTCAGGCTTCATGCCCAGGTCGGTGTACCAGTTCCAGCGTTCCTGGAGCCAGTACTCATGCCATTCCTCGTCAGATCCGGGCTTGACGAAAAACTCCATCTCCATCTGCTCGAACTCGCGGGTGCGAAAGATGAAGTTGCCAGGAGTGATCTCGTTTCGAAAACTCTTGCCAGTCTGGCCAATGCCGAACGGTGGCTTTTTCCGTGCCGCATTCATGACATTCGAGTAGTTGACGAATATTCCCTGCGCGGTCTCCGGACGTAGGTAGTGGAGTGAGCCTGCATCCTCCACTGGGCCGACCGAGGTTCGCAGCATGCCGTTGAAGTCACGTGGTTCGGTGAACTGTCCCTTCGTCCCGCAGTTTGCGCACGCCAGATCACCGAGTCCGCCTGCCGGAGGCTGCCCGTGCTTGGCTTCATATGACTCCAGCAACTGATCGGCACGCCAACGCTTGTGGCAATTCCGACATTCAGTGAGCGGATCAACGAATGCATCAACGTGCCCGGAGGCTGCCCACACAGCCGGGGCGAGGATGACCGACGAATCTAGGCCGACCACATCATCACGGCCCCGCACCATCGCCTGCCACCACTGCCGCCGGATGTTCTCTTTCAGCTCGACCCCATTAGGGCCGTAGTCCCACGCCGAACGCGTGCCACCGTAGATCTCAGACGAGGGGAACACGAACCCCCGTCGCTTGCAGAGGTTGACTACTGATTCCACGCGGTCCGCAGGCATTCGCGCTCCTTTCCGAAGCGCGGGCGCGCTCCACTCCGGCTGGCTGTCGGCGGATACCGCTCAGTCTATGAGATAGCGGACTTAGTTAATTGATCCGGTTGCAGCAGGCGACTTCGACGGTCACCGGCAGGACGCCTTCGTCACCGGTATCAACCGCCATCAGCACAGTCGCCGGCAGGGCAAGGACTGGGTCATTCGTACCGTCTTGCACTGGCAGTGACTGCACGACTAGCGCCGGCCACTGGATACCGTCCTTGGTGACCGTGCTTGTTGTGATACCCAGTTCAGCTGGTGGCTGCTTGCCGTCCTCGGTGCATGATCCCGCCTCCACGTCATCGCCAGCACTCCAGCAAAGCACGCTGATTTCAGCGCTAGGGACAGGAGCCTTGTTGTGCGCAAAAATCACCGTCGCCCCGTTCTCGACGATCAGGCGGTCAGTGCCAGCAGCGGTGACATCCCAGACACACTCCCCTTCGCAGATCGTCGGATTGACCGACGTCGAAAGTTGCGTGGTCGCGGGCCCAGCGGCCTGGCGGTCAGCAGAAAGAGACGTACAGCCGACCATCACAGTGGCGACCGACCCTGCAGCAAGAACGCAGAAGATACGCTTCACCGAAGTCCCTTTCCTTAGGCAGCCGAAGCCTCGTAGTCTACTTGTGGACTTCGTGATCATTGATGAGCTCACGTGCCTGATACTCATCGATGACATCAAAATCGACAAAGTGCCAACTCAAACTTCGTCGGCCAATAGGGCGATGCACCGCAACCACAGCGTCAAAGACCCGCGTCAGGTCAGGTACGGCCTGATGCGGGCAGACTGGTACGGCCAGCACAAGGACGAGCTGCCGCTCGCCCAGTTGTGACCCCTGACGATTTCGCAGGGCGCGTCCAGCAGCGAGAGCAGCCGTGCCAGTCTCGACACCGTCATCAACGACCACGATCACAGCGTCCTGCGATTGCGGAACACCGGTGATGGTGAGCCCATCATCCGTGCGCGTTGCTTCAATAGGCTCGATGCGAACCTGCAGTCCGTTCTGGGATCGCAGTTGCGCCAACAGACCCAGGGCAACCGGAACGCCGTTCGGCATGATCGGCGCGAGCGTCAGGGCATACACGTCTGCCAAGAGAGGTGCACTGAGAAGCTCGCTCGCGAGTTGAACACCGCCGTCACGCAGATTGGCAAAGGGCTCCACCGCAACAGCCTACGGCCGTTACCTGGCCACCCAGGGTTGCGCGGCCTCACCGAGTCGCACCGTATCGGCGTCAGCAGCAAGCCGCGTGGTGCCATGCTGTTCGCCGGTCTCGTCCATGGCATGGAGGATTTCGAATGCCGTCGGTTCGTCCACGGCTTGCGAAAGTAGCGGCACCACCCGCATCTTCACCTCCATGCGACTCAGTGCGCGGCGATAGGACCCGATATCCCGCCAGGTCAGCGTCAGGATGACCAGGTCCGGATCATCCGTCGCTTGACCGATCGCACTGCCCAGGAATCCTGCGGACTGGGCCAGCACTTTGACAGCTACACGAAGGGCAGCAAGGCCCTCATCGGCACGCAGATCCAAGGTGCGGAACCGGATGGCCACGAGTACCCCGGGTTCGTCGGTAGAGTCCAAGAGGCTGGACGGAACCGTAGCGAACTGATCGCGACGGGCCTGATCCGCTTCGATGGACATATCGGCACGCTAGCGAACGACCACCCAGGAGGCAGCAGGCATGGCGGATCAAGAAGGAGCCAAATCGTCCGGCAAATCTGGGACCCCGCGGGGAGTGCGCGGACCCCAGGGACCCGCGCGTCCCGCCACGACACCATCGAGGCGCTCCTCGGCCGGACGACCCCAGCGGCAGCGGCCACAGATCCCAGCCTCTCCCAATGACAGCCTGTTGGTGCGCTACAGCCGACGTCCGCTGACCTGGCTGCACAGCGCGCCTCGCTGGTTGATCGTCATCGTGATGGCGCTGGCCCTGGTCGCCGGTCTCATCCTCAGCGGCCCGTTCACCGTGCTCGGTGGAGCGCTGTTGATCCTGGTGGCCTTGCTCCTGCTTTGGCTGCTCGCCCTGGCCTGGCCGGTGTTGAACGCGACTTCACGAGTGATCAGAGTGTTCGCCGTAGCGTCCCTCACGGGGGTAGGAGTGCTGAAGATCCTGGGCATGCTCTAGGAGGCTCGAATGCTGGCCAACCTTGTCCTGGATCCAACCGAGGACCAGTTCCGCATTGACCCCTATCCGATCTATGCACTGCTCCGCGAGCACGATCCCGTGCACCACAATCCCCAACGTGGCCTTTGGGCCCTCTCGCGCTATGAGGATGTGCAGTGGGCACTGCGTGAATGGCAGCAATTCTCCAGCGTCGGTGGCGTGGAACTCGATGAGTCGCTATTCGGGCAAGGGGACTTCATCGTCATGGATCCACCCGACCATGACGCCCTGCGCCGCTTAGTCTCCCCTCACTTTCAAGCCAAGGCCATGAGCAACGTGCTGCCCCTGATCGAACGCGTGACGACAGAAAGCCTGCTGCCGTTGACCAGTGACGAGCCATTCGATGCGGTAACGGCCTTTGCTCAACGCATACCCGCGGTCACCATCTGCGCCATGCTGGGGCTTGCTGAGGAGCAGGCAACGTGGGCTGTAGGTGAGGTCAACGCAATGATGACCCGACACGGCTCGGTAGTTCGCTCCCCGCAGGTCCTGGCCGCGCGTGCTGCACTGGAGTCAACCTTCATCACCGGTGTTCAGGAACGCATTGCGGCGCGCTCCTGGAGCAGAACTGCAACTCCACAGACTTCGGACATCATGACCGACCTGGCCCAGGCCGTGTCGATCGGTGAACTGACCATGGCTGACATTCCAGGCCTGTGCCTGACCCTCATCGCGGCTGGGACTGAGACGACCGCCGGGTTGATCTCCGGGGTACTGCACGGCCTTGCGACGGGTCTGATCACCAGCGATGACCTACTAGGAACGGACCAGCAGGTCCGGCTTGACGCCCTTGACGAGTACCTGCGTTTCGACGCACCAATCCAGTGGCTTGGGCGGACGACAACCGAAGATGTGCACCGCCATGGTCGGACCATCCCTGCCGGGTCAAAAGTGCTCCTGCTGTACGGCTCGGCGAATCGCGATCCGCGCAGGTTTACTGATCCCGATGCGTTGAACTTCGACCGGCCCGCAGGCCGCAGCATGACATTCGGAGACGGCATCCATTTCTGTTTGGGTCGAATCCTGGCTCGCATTGAGGCGCAGGTCGCGCTGACGGCGATCCTGCAGCGCTGGACAACATTTCAACTGGCGGGTCAGCCGAGGAGATTTCCGTCAACGTTTCTGCGCACCTACGAGTATTTGCCGCTGCGCTGCAACTAGCAGCGACTACATCGCGGTCATGCCACCATCAGCAACAACAACCGAACCGGTCATGAATGAGGACTCATCGCTGGCTAGAAATGACACCAACGAGGCAATCTCGCTTGGATCACCAGGACGCCCAATGGGTTGGAATGAGTCAATCGTGGCGTAAACCTGCTCAAGACCACCCAGCATGGCTGCGTGCGCATGATTAATGGGCGTGTCCACCCACCCCGGGCAAACAGCGTTGCATCGGATGCCGCGACCCGCATAATCCAGAGCGATGCCCTTGGTGAGCATGGCAATGGCTCCCTTCGAAGCCGCATAGATCGAAAGGAACCTCTCAGCGACTAGAGCGTTGACACTCGCAATGTTCACAATCGATCCGCGACCTTGCTGCAGCATGAGCGGGATTACGAGTTGACACCCGTGAACAGCACCCATCACATTGACTTGCCAGGTGCGCTCGATGTCCTCTGCTGATGCCTCATGGAACAGCGCCGGCAGATTCACCGCCGCATTGTTGACGAGAACATCAATAGATCCAGCTAGCTCGACGACCTGATCAATTGCCAGGGAAAGGTCGCTACGGCGCGAGACATCCCCGGTGATAGCCGTCACGCGCCCGGTGACGTCGAGATCGGCTGTTGCAGCCACCGATTCGGAACTGCGATCCAGTGCGACAACCATTGCTCCATCGGCGGCCAGACGCAGCGCAGTTGCACGGCCAATACCGCTTCCCGCACCGGTGACAAGGGCTCCACGACCCTCGAGCCGATTTGGTGTCAGGGTCATCGGTATCTGCTCGTCACTCATGCGCCCATCCCTACTTCGCCCCGCCGTAGCGGCGATCGCGATCAACGTAAAGCTGGCAGGCCTGCCAAAGGTCACGACGATCAAAGTCCGGCCACAAGGTGTCGAGGAACACCAGCTCTGCGTAGGCAGATTCCCACATGAGGAAGTTGCTGGTGCGCTGTTCACCCGAGGATCGGATGAACAGATCAACATCAGGCATCTTTGGCACGGCTAGATGCGCGGCGATTGTGCGCTCACTGATGGCGTCTGGCGATAGGCGTCCACGCTTCACCTGCTCGGCAATCGCCGACACTGCATCGACGATTTCCGCGCGCCCGCCATAGTTCACACACATCACGAGCGTCATCTTGCGATTGCGTGCCGTGACCCGCTCCGCTTCCTCGAGTTCGGCGATCACACTGGGCCAAAGCCGCTTGCGACGACCAGCCCACAGCACGCGAACGCCCAGATCGACCAGTTCATCGCGTCGGCGACGCAGCACGTCCCGATTGAATCCCATGAGAAATCGCACCTCATCCGGTGACCGCTTCCAGTTCTCCGTCGAGAATGCGTAAGCCGACATCCACGGGATACCCATTTCAAGGGCGCCATGCACGCAATCCAAAAGGCTGGCTTCCCCGGCCTCATGACCTGCCGTACGGGGCAGACCCCGCTGCTTAGCCCAGCGACCGTTTCCATCCATCACGATGGCCACGTGTTTCGGCAGTTGATCGGCGGGGATCACCGGTGGACGCTCACCCGATGCATGCGGCGTCGGCTGGACAATTGCCCGCTTACTCACTCACCTATCCAAGCATCCTGGTCAGGTGTACCACGTGGAGACGAGGTCGATATTTCCGACCGGTCTACCAGAGGCAGGGATCGAAGGGTGCGCTCTAGGTGCCATTGCAGGAACGCCGCAACGAGGCCACTGGCCTCCCGTCGCTCGCGCGTGCCCACTGTTTCCGCGGTCTCCCAGTCACCTGCCAGGAGTGCGCCAAGCAATGTGATGGTTGCTGCCGACGGCGCGGCAGAGGCGGGTGGTCGACAGGAACTGCAGACCATGCCGCCCGCAACAACGGAAAAGGCTCGATGGGGTCCAGGTGCCCCGCACTGTGCGCAATCCGCAAATGATGGCGACCAACCGGCGACAGCCAGCGAACGAAGCAAATAGGAGTCAAGAATCAAGGCAGGTTCACGATCACGCCCCACCAGGGCGCGCAGTCCAGCAACCAGCAGCACGTACTGCTGAACGGCGGGTTCGCGTTCCGCGGGCGTCAGACGTTCCGCAGCCTCAAGCATGGCCGTCCCAGCTGTCCAGGCCTGGTAGTGCTCCGTCAAGGTTGCCCCCAGCGGTGCCAGCGTCTCCACCTGGGTGATGGTGTCAAGGGACCGACCTTCGTGCAGTTGCACATCAACGTGGGAGAACGGCTCGAGTCGAGCTCCTATTCGACTTGTTGTCCGCCGTACCCCTCGGGCCACCGCTCGAACGCGTCCGTGCCTCCTGG
Organism: Actinomycetales bacterium; assembly: GCA_018970765.1. GTDB lineage: Bacteria > Actinomycetota > Actinomycetes > S36-B12 > S36-B12 > REEB426. The sequence continues at coordinate 11,455 of JAGWVT010000031.1, read as the reverse complement.
TCAGCAGAGTGATGATGCGATCAGCCTCCGCCAGCTTGTGGGTGCGCAGCACGATGGCTTCGTCCCGATAAAGCGGCACAGTGCATTCTCCGTCATTCGGGGGCGATTCGCGCTGATTGCCTCTCGCCAGCGCAGTGCGTCACAGACCCAATCGGCGAAGTTGCCGGGGATCCCGCTGCCAGTCCTTGGCCACCTTCACCCGCAGGTCCAAGAACACGGCTGTTCCGAGGAGGCCCTCAATACCGCGTCGGGCTTGACTGCCGATCTCCTTCAACCGAGCCCCGTTCTTGCCAATGATGATCGCTTTCTGACTGTCACGTTCGACAAACAACTCAGCATGCACGTCAGTCAGTGGCGCTTGGTCTTCACGACGCTCCCGTGGCGCGACCTCGTCCACCACCACGGCGATTGAGTGGGGTAGTTCCTCGCGCGCCCCTTCAAGGGCAGCTTCGCGAATCAACTCAGCGATGCTGACTTCGAGGGACTCGTCGGTCGGACGATCAGCCGGAAACAGCGCCGGTCCGACCGGCAAGCAGGCCACCAGCGCGCTTCGCAGGGCGTCGAGGTTCTCTGCGCGCGAAGCTGAAACCGGCACGATGGCCGCCCATTGGGCACCGAGCTCCTGTTCGAATGCAGCCAGCTCGGTCAGCCGTGCCGCGACCACATCGCGCGAGACGGTATCCATCTTGGTGAGAATGACCACGCAGGGGCGGTTGCCGATGCTGGCTGCAATTCGGCGGTCCCCCGGGCCAATTGCTTCATCAGCGGGCAGGCACAGACCCACGACATCCACCCCGGACATCGCGTCAGTGACCTCGGCATTGAGTCGCTCTCCCAAGAGCGTGCGTGGGCGATGCACCCCGGGGGTGTCCACCAGAATGAGCTGAAACTCATCGGTGGTCAGGATTCCGCGCAGCACCCGTCGCGTGGTCTGGGGTCGCGAGGACGTGATCGCGACCTTCGCTCCGACCAAAGCATTGACCAACGTGGATTTGCCCACGTTGGGCCGTCCAATGACTGCGACGAATCCGCAACGAAATTCGCTCATGTCAGTCACGGTCCTTCGTCGCCAGCCGAGCAGTCACTGAACCATCGGCGGCGCAGACCAGGATCGGTACACCCGCACCAGCGAAGTCTTCCAGGGCCGAGATCCCCGGGTCCGCCGCGGGATCGGCGTGCTCTGCGCCAGTCACCAAGACCGCGCACTCGCAACTCTGAGCACCGGAAGCCACCGCTTGGGCAACCGCCAACTGCAGTGCAGAGAGGGCCAGGGTCGGCAGGTGCACCTCGGCGGCACTGTAGGTGCGGCCAAGTTCATCGCGCAGGCTGGCGCCGCTGCGGGCGCCGATTCGCGCCCGCGCACCCCGGGCAAGGGTGACCAACTTGGCATCCTCCGGATCAAGCGTCATCGTCCGCCCTTCGTTCCACCAGCAGGGTTCCGATGCGGTTGCGTCGTCCGGCGGCGTACTCAGCGCGCAATTGCCAACCGTCTACCCTGATGGTCGCCCCTGGAATCGGTACTCGGCCCAACCGCTTTGCCATGAAGCCCAGCACCGTGTCCACGCCCTCCTCTTCGGCATCGATCTTGATGCCGACCAGGTCCGCGAAGTCGTCGACGTGCATGCGTGAACTGATGCGGAAGCGGCCTTCCTCGAGCTCAGTTACTTCTGGGGCAGCCGTGTCATGTTCATCAGCGATTTCCCCCACGATCTCTTCCAAGATGTCCTCAATGGTTACCAGGCCGGCGGTGCCACCGTATTCGTCCACGGCAATCACTAGGTGAACATGGGCGGCTTGCATCTCGCGAAGCAGTGCGTCAACCGCCTTGGAGTCAGGAACGAAGTACGGCGCACGCATCAGGGATTCGACTCGCTCCGTCTGCTCCGCCTCACGGTGCTGGAAGATCCGCCGAACGATGTCTTTCAGGTACACAATCCCGACGATGTCGTCCGTGCTTTCACCAATGACAGGAATGCGTGAGAAGCCAGAGCGAAGCCCAAGTGACATGGCCTGTCGAAGTGTCTTCCCGTGCTCGATCATGATCATTTCGGTGCGCGGGACCATGACTTCGCGGGCGATCGTCTCGGATAATTCGAAGACTGAGTGGATCATCTGCCGCTCGTCGTCCTCGATGAGGTCCTCTGCCTCGGCCATATCGACGAGTTCCCGGAACTCAGCCTGGGTGGCGAAGGGGCCTTCCCGATACCCCTGACCAGGAGTCAAAGCGTTTCCGATGAGGATGAGCAACGTCGTCAGCGGTCCAAGAACGGTGGCCAGGAAACGCGCCGGGCCTGCGGCGATGAGTGCAATGCGCTCCGCATGCTGGCGGCCCAACGTTCGCGGAGCCACACCGAGCGCCACATAGCTGATCACGATCATGGATGTGGCCGCTAGGACTAGCACCCAGCCAACGGGCCAGTCACCGCCGAGTGCCAAGACGTCGGTGAATACAAAGCCAATCAGCACCGTGGCGGTGACCATGGCTGCCGTGCTCAGGAAGAGCAGCACATTCACATAGCGTGGCCGATCAGCCAAAATCTGCTCCACGCGCGCGACCGCTTTGGGGCGCGTGCGACCGAGCTCGGCAACTCGCGTGCGACTCACGCGCGACAATGCCGTTTCAGCACTGATCAGCAGTCCCGAGATCACGATGAGGACCAGAGCGATCGCGCCCAGCCAAATGTCGATGGCACTCACGTCAATCGGACTCACTCATCATCCCGAGAATGAGTGGCGAGGTGACGCCACGAGTCAATGGCTCACCCTGACCTCGCCAACGATCAAGCAATTCCTGCTGCACGGTGAACATTTCCTGTTGTTCGATTTCGTCGGAATGATCCAGTCCGATCAGGTGCAGCATGCCGTGCACAATGAGCAATTCCAGTCGCTGGCTCACCGGCTCGTCGCACTCAGTCTCAACGTAGGCCGGGCATATGACGATGTCGCCCAGCACGCCCGGTTCGTCGGGTTCATCCTGCCCACCAAGGGAACCATTGGCACCCAGTGCTCGCGGGCGAAGTTCGTCCATGGGGAAGGACAGCACATCCGTTGCCCCGGGTTCACCCATCCACTCTTCGTGTAGACGTGCCATCTCAGGTAAGTCGACTATTCGAATGCATAACTCGGTCTGCGAATTCAGGCCAAGTGCCGGAAGCATCGCGCTTGCCAGATCAGCAAGTTGCGTATAGGGCGATGGACTGTCCTCACCGTCAAGTGTCTCATCCAGGACCTCAACGAACGAGTTTTGTATCGAGCGTTTATCGCCCTCCGACGTTGCTGACACTGCAGACCTCACTGTTGCTGACTTGCGTCATAGCGATCGTAGGCTTCAACTATTCGTCCGACGAGGCGATGTCGCACAACGTCGTGCGAGGTGAGCCGACAGAAGGCCACGTCCTCAATACCCTCCAGAATGCTCGACACCACCCGCAGACCGGATGACACCCCCGAGGGCAGATCAACCTGGGTCACATCGCCAGTGATCACCATGGTCGAGCCGAAGCCAAGCCGGGTCAGGAACATTTTCATCTGTTCCGCGGAAGTGTTCTGCGCTTCGTCGAGAATGATGAAAGCGTCATTAAGCGTGCGGCCACGCATGTACGCCAATGGCGCGACTTCAATCGTGCCAGACGTGATCAGTCGAGGAATGGAATCTGGGTCGATCATGTCGTGCAGCGCGTCGTAGAGCGGACGCAAGTATGGGTCGATCTTCTCCGAGAGGGTGCCCGGAAGGAAGCCCAACCGCTCACCCGCCTCCACTGCCGGGCGGGTCAGAACGATGCGATTAACCCGTTTGGCCTGCAGCGCCTGGACCGCTTTTGCAACGGCCAGGTAGGTCTTGCCCGTTCCTGCCGGACCTATGCCGAACACCACCGTGTTGGTGTCAATGGCATCGACATAGCGCTTTTGATTCAACGTCTTGGCGCGAATCGTGCGACCCCGGTTGCTCAGGATGTTGGCGGTCAGCACTTCCGCTGGGCGAGTACCGGAGCGAAGCATGCTGACGCTGCGCTCCACCGATTCCAACGTCAAAGCCTGACCGGTTCGCAGCACCGCCAGCATCTCTGCCACGAGCGTTTCGATCATGCCAACGTCGGCAGGACTACCCGTGATGGTGATCTCGTTGCCACGCACCAGGACGTCAGCCTCCGGAAACGCTTCCTCGACCGCTCGCAGGTAGACATCATCTGCGCCAAGCAGGCTCACCATGGCGTGGGTGTTCGGCACGGTGATGCGCGCCTGACTTGTCGCGGCCGCCTTTTCGGCGGCACCTCCGGTTGCCGTCATCCGGGCGGCCAGGTCAAGTCGCGCCCACCCATGACGTGTGCATGCGCATGAAACACACTCTGCCCAGCCTTCGCGCCGGTGTTAAACACCAGCCGATATCCGTCCGCCAGGCCCTCCTGCTCGGCAACCTCGGCCGCTAGGGCGAGCACCTGACCAGCGAGCAGGGGGTCGGCGGCCACCATCTCGCTGACATCGCTGTGATGTGCTCGCGGGATGACGAGCACGTGTACCGGTGCTTGCGGATTGACGTCCTGAAAGGCGATGGCCTGGTCGTTCTCGGCTACGAGCGTCGCCGGAATCTCGCCGGCCGCGATGCGGCAGAACAGGCACTCGCTCACGCTCCAGATCCTCCCACGTCAGCGAAATGGACGCGTCATGAGCGGCGCCATGGGCAGGGATCTGCATCGACACGCACCCGACTAACTGACCAACGCGCGAGTCTGGGGAATACTCCAGTCATGACCGCTCCCCGTAACCTAGAAATCCCGTCTGCGCGCCTCATGGCCTGCCTGGCCGGCCTGCTGTCCCTTGGTCTGGTCGCGACGGGTTGCTCCAGCGGCAGCGATCGACAGGCTGCGGCGGACATCGAGCCTGGGCGGGTCGCCATCAGCTCGGACACCTGTGGCTGGGACGGCACCGCGAGTTCGATATGGGCTCAGGCGGATGCCAAGGTCACTGAGTTGGATCTGAATGCCATGGCCAGCGAGGTAGCCGGGCAAGAAGCAACGGTGTCCAACACCAAGGCTCGTCAAATGAATCTGCAACCCCTGCCGGGACCAACCGCTGCAGACCCCACCGACGCCCTTGCCTTACCGGCCGCCACGGTGGTGTACAGCCTGGCGGTGGTGTTGCCAGATAGGGGCCCGGACGGCTTCACCTGGAACCTTCAATTGGCGTACACGGGTCTGTGCTTCAACGATGCGGTGGTTCACCCCAGCCCGTGGATCGGTAGCGCTGGCGCGAAAGCGCCCGAACTTGAGTTAGCCGCTGCGCTCGAGGCCGCCAATAACTTCCGCACGGCCAACCCCGAGCAGTACCCCGGTAACTTTGGGCTCGCGGGGGTTGCGCTGCAGGAATCGACCACTGCGCCTCCCGACTTCGGTCTGCTTCGGTGGTACGTCAACTACTCCAACCCGAATAACCCAGCAGAGCTTCGCATCGTTGCCGTATACATGGATGGGCGCACGATCAACCCGGTGGGCTAACTGCACCAGCGGCTGCCGGCCAGGCACGCGGCGACGGCCGCGAAGCCCGCGGCGCTACCGCGCAGCACCTCGGCACCCAGCCGCGTAGGTCGGGCACCTGCTTTGGTCAGCAATGCCAGCTCTCCATCGGACAACCCGCCTTCGGGTCCCACAATGACCAGGACTTTCCCGCCCGCGGGCATTGTCAGGTCGCCGATCGGAAGGGATGCCTGAGCTTCGAGTACCAGGGCAAGGTCCACCTGGGCACATAGATCGGAGACAGCCTTGATGTCCACTGGCCGGTGGATCACCGGCCAGCGCGCCCGGCGGCTCTGTCGAGCGGCAGCACCACTTGCCGCCTCCCAACGTGCCTGCCCACGTTCTGCGCGCTCCGAATCCCAACGCACTACGCAGCGCTCAGTCTGCAACGGGATGATCGCGTCCACCCCGACCTGAGTAAGCGCGTCCACCGCACGTTCGTCATGCTCGCCCTTGAGTAGGGATTGGGCAACGACGAAACTTAAGACAGGTTCCGGCTCCGTGGACACGTCGCTCACGCGAACCGAGCAACTGTCCCGCCCACTAATCAAAGCCACCACACCTTGGGCGCGCGTGCCCTGACCGTCGACAAGATCAACGCGCTCGTTGACGCAGACGCGCATTGCGGACACAGCGTGACGGCCTTCGGCCGCAGTCAACTGCAGAACATCGCCCGGTTGCGCGGTGCCGATAGCAGAATGCAGGAATACCGGAGCAGTCACCGCTGGGTAAACGCTCCGCGCAGCCGGGAGAACAGGCCGCCACTGGTTTCGGGGTCAAGGCCGGCAAGTCGCGGCGCATCGTCGGGACGCAGGTCCGCCAACTGCCGCAGCAGCCCGGACTGCGTGTCATCCATCTTGCGCGGTATTTCTACGGCCAGATGGACATTAAGGTCGCCGCGGCCACCACCTCGAAGGCGCGGGGCGCCCTTGCCGCGCAGGATAAGCACATCCCCGGGTTGGGTACCCGGGCGGATATCCAGGACCTCGTCACCATCAAGGGACTGAATGGTGACGCTTCGCCCCAATGCGGCAACCGTCATCGGAACATGCAGGGTGCAATGCAGTGCATCGCCTTCGCGCGAGAAGACCGGATGGTCAGTGACGATCACCTCGACATAGAGGTCTCCAGCACCGCCACCGTTCTGCCCAACTTCACCTTCGCCAGTGAGCTTGATCCGCGTGCCGTTGTCTACACCTGGTGGGATCGCAATGGTCAGCGTGCGGCGTGTACGCACCCGCCCCTCACCGGAGCACTCGGGGCACGGGTGCGGAATGGTCGTGCCGAACCCACGGCACTGCGGACACGGGCGGGAAGTCATTACTTGGCCGAGGAATGATCGCTGCACCTGTTGGATCTCGCCCCGGCCCCGACACATGGTGCAGGTCAGTACCTCACTGCCAGGCGATGCACCAGCACCATTGCATGACCCACATGCTGTTGCGGTGTCGATGGCCAACTCTTGGGTACCACCGAAGATCGCCGTCGGTAGGTCGATCTGAACGCGAATAAGCGCGTCCTGACCACGGCGAGTTCGCGTGCGTGGACCACGTTGACCCTGGCCACCGAAGAAGGCGTCCATGATGTCGCCGAAGTCGAAGCCGGTTGTGAACCCACCGAATCCGGCGCTCCCGCTCAATGGGTCCGCACCCATGTCGAACATCTGCCGCTTCTGTGGATCGCTGAGGACCTCGTACGCAGCGGTCACTTCCTTGAACCGCTCTTGACTGGCCGGATCCGGATTCACGTCCGGATGCAATTCACGGGCCAGGCGGCGATAGGCGCGCTTGATCTCTTCGGCCGAAGCGTCGCGTGAGACTCCGAGGATGGCGTAGTAGTCAGTCACGTCTCACGCGTTCACTGACCGCCGAGAATCCGGCTGACGTACTGCGCAACTGCCTGCACCGCAGCGATATTGCTCGGGTAGTCCATGTGCGTCGGACCGACCACTCCAAGGGACGCAACCGTGTGGTCTTGATGACGGTAACGGGTCGTGACGACCGACGTGGACTCCAAACCTTCGATGGGATTCTCATGGCCGATGCGGACCGTCACCTCGGTGCCGGCCGATGCCTCGCCTAACAGTCGCAGCAGCACGACCTGCTCCTCAAGGGCCTCCAACACGGGCTGGATCGCGATCGGGAAGTACTGTCCGTACTTGGCAAGGTTCGCCGTACCACCGAGCACAATCCGCTCGTCCACCCTCTCGGTGATGGCATCGAGCAGCGCCGCTTGAATGGCGGCAACCAGTGGTCGATCAGCACTTGCAAACCCGTCGACGAATCCATTGAGGCTCTCGGCAACTGCGCCGAATGGTCTACCCGAGACCGCGACCGACAGGCGGGCCCGAATGTCTGCAAGCGTCGCCTCCTGCAGCGGCATCGTGCACTCGATCGTGCGTTGCTCGACTCGGCCGGTGTCTGCGATGAGCACCAGGAGCAATCGAGTCGTGCTGAGGCTCACCAGCTCTACGTGGCGCACGTGGCTATTTGAGAAAGACGGGTACTGCACGAGTGCAACCTGCTGCGTCAGCTGTGAGAGCAAGCGCACTGTGCGGAGCATGACATCATCGAGGTCGACGGCGCCGTCGAGGAAGTCTTCGATCGCTCGCCGCTCGCCGCCGGTCAACGGCTTGACTCCGGCGAGCCGATCGACGAAGAGTCGGTACCCCATGTCGGTGGGAATGCGCCCGGCGCTGGTGTGCGGCTGAGCAATGTAGCCCTCGTCTTCTAGGGCAGCCATGTCGTTGCGGATGGTCGCCGGTGAGACACCGAGACTGTGCCGCTCGGCCAGTGATTTGGAGCCGACAGGTTCACGAGTTGCGACGTAGTCCTGCACAATGGCGCGCAGCACGGCCATCCGGCGGTCTTCCAGCATGCGCACCTCCTCATTGCTCTCAATGCTCAGACCCCACCCAGGGCCCGTTTGGCACTCGCCAAACCTGAGTGCCAGTCTACGTCGGTTCCGGCAGAAGGGCCCTGATGACGGTGTCCGCTAGGAGCCGACCCCGCTGACTCAGGACCACTCGCCCCCTGGCCAGAGCACCGGGATCAATGAGTCCGTCCGCGCTCAGCGAACGAATATCCGCGCGTTCGCTGACGGCCTGCAGCGGCAGCCCAGCTGCCGTGCGCACCTCGAGCATCACCCGCTCTATCTGCCGCTCGCGCTCGCTGAGCATTTCCGAACCCTCACGGGGCAAGCGCCGTTCCGCCACGGCAGCCGCATACGCGCTCGGGTGTTTGAGGTTCCACGAACGCTCGCCGTTGCGGTATCCGTGGGCACCCGGACCGATACCCCACCATTGCCCGCCCTGCCAGTACCCAAGGTTGTGTTGGCAGGCACCACCGGGCTTGGCCCAGTTGGAAATCTCGTACCACGGCATACCGGCCGCGGTGAGCACCTCATCAATGACCTCATAGCGGTCCGCCGCGACATCGGGATCCGGACTCGGGATTTCGCCACGGGCAACTCGACGTGCCAGCGCCGTTCCCGGCTCCACGGTGAGGGCGTAGGCCGAGCAGTGGTCGACGCCGGTGGCCAGGACGGCGTCCAGACTCGCGCGCAGATCTTGCTCGCGCTCCCCCGGTGTGCCGTAGATCAAGTCGACACTGACATGGGCAAAGCCCACCTTGCGCGCCAGCGTTGCCGCCTGCAGGGCTCGCTGCGCATCATGGGTGCGATCGAGGACCTGCAACACCTGCGGCGCAGTGCTCTGCATGCCTAACGACAGTCGCGTAAACCCAGCCTGCAGCAGGCCCTCCAAGACCTCTGCATCCACGCTGTCGGGGTTGGCTTCAGTGGTGATCTCTGCACCGTGGGTGATCCTTGCGTGTGCATCGATAGCTGCGATCACCGCGCCCAGGGCGGCCGGCTTCAGGGTGGTCGGAGTGCCGCCACCGAAGAAGATGGTGTCAACCGCCGGTACCCGGGCATCCGCCTCGGCGGTCAGTGCGATCTCGTCGATCAACGCTTCGTGAAACGTCTCTCGCCGCACCGACCCACCAAGTTCGGTCGCGGTGTAGGTATTGAAATCGCAGTACCCGCAACGGCTGGCGCAGAAGGGGATGTGGACGTAGACGCCGAATGCCACGGCGTCACTACTTCTTAGCGTTGCCGGGCCCGGAGTCTGATGTCGACAACGCAGCGATGAAAGCCTCCTGCGGTACTTCAACCCGGCCCACCATCTTCATGCGCTTCTTGCCTTCTTTCTGCTTCTCCAGGAGTTTGCGCTTTCTCGTGATGTCACCGCCGTAGCACTTGGCGAGCACGTCCTTGCGCATCGCCCGAATGTTCTCTCGTGCGATCACCCGGGCTCCGATGGCGGCCTGGATCGGCACCTCGAACTGCTGCCGAGGAATGAGCTCCTTCAGTTTGCCGGCCATGGCGACGCCGTACGCGTAGGCCTTATCCCTGTGCACGATCGCGCTAAATGCGTCCACCGGGTCGCCATGCAAGAGGATGTCCACCTTGACTAGATCAGATTCCTGTTCGCCACTGGGCTCGTAATCCAGCGACGCATAGCCTCGGGTGCGCGACTTGAGTTGATCGAAGAAGTCGAAAACGATTTCTGCGAGCGGCAGCGTGTAACGCAACTCCACACGATCCTCGGAGAGGTACTCCATGCCCAGCAGGGTTCCGCGGCGCGTCTGACACAGCTCCATCACCGTGCCAACGAACTCAGTGGGCAGGATGACGGTGGCCCGCACGATCGGCTCGAACGTCTGGGCAACCTTGCCCATCGGGAATTCACTTGGGTTGGTGACGACCATCTCGAGCCCGTCGTCGCCGATGACCCGGTAGACCACGTTTGGGGCAGTGGAGATGAGTGCGAGATTGAATTCGCGTTCCAAGCGTTCCCGCACGATCTCCATATGCAACAGGCCGAGGAAGCCGCAGCGAAACCCGAAGCCCAGCGCCAGCGATGTCTCCGGCTCATAGGCCAGTGCCGCGTCATTGAGCTTGAGTTTGTCTAAAGCATCACGCAAAACCGGGTAGTCCGACCCATCGATGGGATAAAGGCCAGAGAACACCATGGGCTTGGGATCGCGGTACCCGCCGAGCGCCGTGGTGGCCGGGTGCTGAGCCGAGGTGATGGTGTCACCAACTCGGGATTGGCGAACGTCCTTGACGCCCGTGATGAGGTACCCGACCTCGCCAACACCTAGGCCAGCACTGGGTACCGGCTCAGGCGAGATCACACCAACCTCGAGCAGTTCGTGCATCGCGCGGGTGGACATCATGGTCACGCGCTCGCGGCTGCTGATCGAGCCGTCGACCACACGCACGTAGGTCACCACGCCGCGGTAGGTGTCATAGACCGAGTCGAAGATCAATGCTCGCGCAGGCGCGGACGGATCACCTACCGGGTGCGGGATCTGTGCCACGACTGCCTCAAGGAGTTCGCCGACACCGACGCCAGTTTTCGCCGACACCCGCAGTACGTCCTCGGGCTGGCACCCGATGATGCGGGCCAGCTCCGCCGCGTACTTCTCCGGCTGCGCTGCCGGCAGGTCAATCTTGTTGAGCACGGGGATGACCGTCAGGTCGTTCTCCATCGCCAGGTAGAGGTTGGCTAGGGTCTGCGCCTCAATGCCCTGGGCCGCGTCGACCAGCAGCACGGCCCCCTCGCAGGCGGCCAGGGACCGGGATACCTCGTAGGTGAAGTCCACGTGCCCGGGGGTGTCAATCAGGTTGAGGATGAACTCCTGCCCGTCAACGGCCCGATAGGGCAGGCGCACCGCCTGGGATTTGATGGTGATGCCGCGCTCGCGCTCGATGTCCATCCGGTCCAGGTATTGCGCCCGCATTTGGCGTTCCTCGACGACCCCGGTGACCTGCAGCATCCGGTCGGCCAGGGTGGACTTGCCATGGTCGATATGGGCGATGATGCAGAAATTGCGGATCTGCCGGGGATCGGTGGCTCCGGGCTGGGGTGCCATCGTGAT
>JAGWVT010000108.1 GCA_018970765.1 Actinomycetales bacterium | reverse complement strand
GGGGTAGCGTCTACGCCGAGAAGACGACGTGGCTCCTCGTGGCCGCCTTCGCCCTGCTTCTGGCAGGGCTGATGGTGAACCAGAGCACCACGGCATTCTTCACCGACACGCGTGTGGTGAGTGGAAACAACTTCATCACGGCATCGGTGGCGTTGAACGAAACCCCCTTCACGGCATTCAACTTTGAGAAGTTTGTGCCGGGAGACGTGTTCGTGCGGCCGGTAACGGTCACGAACTCGACGGCCTCGAACTCGGGGGCGATCAACGTCAACTACTACATGACGGTGAAGGACAACTTCTCGACCTGCTCCACACAGGATCCGAAGTGCACCGATGCCAAAGGCACCCTTTCGGACGTGACCAACGGCCTTCGCCTCGTGGCGATTCGTTGCTTCAGCGATACGAAAGGCACCGAGAACGTTGCGTGCGAGTCGTCCTCGCTGCGCTCCGTCCGCCTCGTGAAGGGTGTCATGGAGACCATCTGGCCGTCAGGCGCGACGAACGCCACGACCGACATCGCCGGCATCGTGCGAGACCGGAACGAGACCGTTCAGTACGGCAACGTTGCTGGAACCGGGTCGGAAGCACTGAGTGCGTTCCCGGGCCTGCCAAACAGCGGTGATGCAAGCGACTACTTCGGGCGCCCGATTGTATTCGCCAAAGCCGGAGCGCTTTCGACGCAGCCGATTTCGGTGAAGATCAATCCGCGTCGAAGTGACACGAATAACCCGGCTCAACTTGGCACCGGCGCGCTAACCAACACCGTTAACCCAGTCGTGCAGGGGAGTGATGTCCTGCGCATCGGCGGCACCGTCCAAGACCTTGACGGGAACTGGGCGCGCGCGGCGATGGCGACTGGAGCGGCAGCTGCAAGTGGCGCGCAGGCGTGTGGCAACACGAGGGTTAGCGCGTACGCCACTAGCCCGGCGCTCGACGGGTGCGGCGCCGAAGTCGTTGGAGTGCCAATCCAAACGTTGTCAAACCCGAACTGCAACGGCCTGGCGACTACTGCTGCGAACCGCGCGGTAGTCAATGCCACGGGCAACCAAGGTTCACAGGCTGGCCCGGGCGCCAATCCGACGGTTATCAGCGTGAACCAAGCCGCACTCGCGCCGCAAGTGTTCTCTTCCCAGTCGCAGGGCGCCTGCTTCATGGGGGGTTCGGAGTTTGAGAAGAACGCGCCGATCGTCCTTTCCCCCCGTATCAACAACCAGTTGATGGCGGCCGGGGCTGGGGAGACCCCGCGTATTTTGTCGGACATCCCCGCGCAGTCCTTGTTCGATCAGGCCAATACCATTGCCGGACTCGGCGCTGGCAAGTCTGACCAACTCGCGTTGATCGTCTACCTGCCCTCGTGGGCAACGCAGTCAACTCAAGACGAGGTTGCGGCTACGTCCCTTACGGTTCAGTCGAGGCAGACCCTCGACGCGCAGAATAACCCCGTCTCCGTGCCGACAGGTGGGGTTGGCAACAAGACCGGTGGGCGCGCTTCGTATACGGTCGCGTTCACCGCAGTGCAGCCGGTGGGCCAAACGTTCGCGCTTGCAAACGTCGCCCAGCAGTCGGTGAACACCTTGCAGGCCCTTGCCGGCCAGATCAACACGAACAGCGCGGCGTTTCAGGCGCAGTCCACTGACGTGGGTGTAGCTGGTGCTGCGCTCATTAGTGGCGGTATTCAGACGCTCAGCCCAAACAGCTTGCCAGGCTTGAGCACGCAAGTAGTCTCAGTCACCGGACGTGGCTTCGCGAAAGTGACTGGCGTTCCGCAGAACGTCAAGGCGGAAGCCTCGTTGTCCGGAGGGACGCTTGCTTCTGCGACATACAGGTACCGCGTGACGGCTGTCATTTCCAGGGATAGCAATGGCGCCGTTACTCCAACCACATTCGCTGTGACCAGCAACAAGGACTGGAACCAGGGCGAGCCCTCCACGGAGGTGACCGCCGAAACATCTGGCACGAGTGGTCAGGTGACGGTGACTTGGAACCTTGTGCCTGGAGCCACGCACTATAATGTGTACAGAAACGTTGTAGATAACAACGGCTACGATCAAACATATTCTAAGCGATTTCAGATAGACGCTACAGATAGCGCTACGCGATCCGTTCCCGGTAGCACGGGCTTCAAGGCGGGCGCGCAATTCGGAATCGTGGATACGGGTTCGAATGGCACGGCTGACACGGGCAAATACCCGGCCGTGGGTCGCCCGTGCGTCGCTTACGCGAGTCCTTCGTTCTTCGGCATGTGCCCGAAGATTGAGATTTTCGCGTCGGGCCCAATCCCGGTTACTGGGGGCACGGCGACGACCTCGTTCACCGTCAAGACCGGTGAGGTCGTCAGGGGTTCGGCAGGGACTCCGAGGTCGGGCGCGACCACTGACTACAGCCCTGCAGGCATTTCCGGCGCATCGGAGGATCTCCTCCAGAGCGCAGACAACCTGACGGACGCAAAAATCGGTCGATATAAGGACACGGCGGACACCGTTGGTTTCCTGTCGTCAAATCAGGTGACGTTCCAAGCCACCCCAAAGGTGGTCAGCAGCTTGACTCGGTACGGTGTGCGGATCACGAACCCGCAGCATGAGTCACTGCCGTTGGACGTGCGGGCCAAAGTGATGACCTTTCAGGACAGCATCACGGTTATTCCGCAGGCGATTGCCAAGTACACGCCACCAGTGATCGGTAAGCTCAGCTCCGGGAACACGTTGGTCATTGAGGGTTCGGGTTTCCAAAAGGGGGCCATCGTTCAGCTCGGGTTTTATGGGACGGATACGGGCGGGAATCCTGTGCGCGCTACCGCAGCGTTGACGAATGGGGTGAGCACGAACTTTGTGTCGCGCAGCCACATTGTGAATCGCACAGCGGAGTCCGTGACGTCGAACAAGCTTGGTACGTGGTATGCGACGCGGTCTGGCCCGCTTGACGCTACCACCGTGCAACAGGGGTTCAACGGGGACATTACGGATGCGCAGGTATCCGCTGCGCGTGATGGAACAAGCCTGAGCACCGACGGCACGGTTGCGAACGACAAGGAGTTCGACCCTGCGACTGGTCTTGTCGTGAAGGAGTTCGGCTCTGTCGGCGTAGGCAAGTCTCAGGTCGCGGTGCCCCCCGGCGCAACGAACCCGTATCTTCGCGTTCCGTTCTTCAGCTACGACCATACCAAGGTTGAAGTCAACACGGACTCGAAGATTACCATAAAGGACCTGACCGTCACCAATGCGTTCAACATTGCAGACGCATCAGGAACGGTTGCAGCAAAAGTGTTCAATCCAGATGGAAGCGTCGTCGAAGGAGCAACGTTTAACATCGCTGCGCCTGGCATTGAGCAAATTGTTCAGCATGACACCGCGACCTATCCAGCGAAGGCGTGGTTGAGCGCAGCTCAGGGCCAGACGGTCAAGTTGCATTTCAAGGGCGTAGCGAGCAATACGGACTTCAAGGGCCCTGCTCGTGACTCGAAGTTTGCCCAGCCGACGATGACGATTACCTGCTATGCGAAGGCCACGGCCGCTGACGTAACTGCAGGCAAGAAGAAGGCAGATGGTTCCGCTGCGGTTGCCGGGTCAGAATTTGATCCATGCTTGAACCCGCTCACCGGGGCCCGTGACGTTGGCATTACTCAAGTCGGAAACTTGAGGGTTATCACTTCAAGCTCGATTACGGCTGCGAATCCGTTCGGGTCCACGCCAGACAGCGGCCAAGGCAACATTGTCGAGGGTGACTTCGTGATCTCGCCCACCGCAGTAGTGAGCCTCCGCCGTTTCACGATGGTGAATGGTGACGCTGCAGTGTTCTCCAACTACTTCAGCATCAGTCAAGCGCCGACATTCACGCGAGCGACGTACACAAGCGGAACCAATCGCATCGTCGCTGATACGGTCGCTGCAATTGGAACTGGCGGCTTTGGCGGATCAATTCTTTCGTCCGACAAGAACGCGAACTTCAACGTCGAGGGCCGCCTGCCACGAGGCGCAACACGCCGGGTTCTCATCTCCGGCACCGGCTTTGTACGTGGCTCATTTGCCCCGATGGCTGACCCGAATGTCGCAGGTTCAGTAGATGCGGTGACGCAGACGACTCAAGGTACTGCAGCTTGTTCGGGTCTCGCTGCCGACAATCCCGGAGCCACTGGTGGAGCAAATGGATCCTGCTTCGGGCAACGCAGCAATAGCTCGCTCGTCAGCGCTTTGGTTAGCGTAACGACAACTCCGAGGATCACGTTCAGCAACTCTGGCGTTTCGCTTGCCGGTGATGCGGACAAAGACGGGTTTTCCGACCTCACCACGGTCGTTCCGGACGCAGCGACCGACCTTTCGATGGCAACGACAACCACGCAGTCAGCGGTTGTGGAACATCCTTTCCTTGCCACCAATCGCCTGACGGCCGTCGTGCAGGTTGCACCTGGTGCGATCGCTGGTCCTGTGACGATGACCATCACAAACCCTGACGGTGGTAAGGTGATCGTTCCAAACGCGTTCATCGTTGATGGAGTACCAACGGTCAACGTTACCCGCGACGCTGCGATCACAGCATCGGAGTCCAGCGCGGTCAGCGCTGCTACAGGCGTGCCCGCAGGGATTGTTCGTACGTCAACTGCGACGATCAAGCAGGGCGAAGCAAAGGCTGGCACTACTAACATATACATCTACGGTTCCGGGTTCTTCGGGTCCCCTCAAGTCTCGGTCAGCGGCACAGGCGTCAGAGTGACCAAGGTGACGCTTGGTGTGGCGCCAGTATCAAACCCAGGGACCAATGATGCTGAGATGTATGACACCGTCATGCGTGTTGAAGTCACGGCAGAATCCACTGCGCCGACAGGAACGCGTGACATCACAATCGTGTTGCCTGACGGGCAATCCGTCACGACGACGGGAGCCTTGACCGTCAACGCCCCGTAGCTTCGAAAAGAGGTGTACGCGCTCGCCCCTGATCTGATCGGGGCGAGCGAGGCGGGGCACTTCGCCCCACACGTTCAATCGATCAGCTTGGCGGCCGGGTCTTCGCGGGGAACCGCGGCGACCCGGCCGTCGCGATTCGTGGACACGGGAACAGCCTCGGCGCGGCCGGTGGCGCCATGTGTTCGAGTGCTCCCCGACCAGATTTCGGGACCGGACGGAACGATACGTCGCCCCGCGCGTTACTATCGGACGAGGGGCATTCCAGATTGGCATGCCTG
>JAGWVT010000107.1 GCA_018970765.1 Actinomycetales bacterium | reverse complement strand
GTGTGGCTTGGCCATCGAGACCCCGAGATTGATCGCGGCGGGCAGGCTGCCGGGATCTTCCGCCACCTCGGCACCGAACTGCGTGGCCAGAGTTCGGGTCTGAATATCGGGGGTCACGACCACCACATCGGCAGGGATGGCCTGAGCAGCGATGGACTGCAGTGTTTGGACGAGAAACTGCGGGCGTTGCCCGAGTGTCGGCACAACTAGCAGCACCCGTGGTTCCATCACCCGCAGGCTAGCGCCAGAACTGCCGGTACCGTACGAGCAGTCGTCCCCTGCAAGCCGCACCCCATCGAGCCCCACCCCATCGAGCCCCACCCCATCGAGTTGAGGAGTCTGCGTGGTCGAGGCCCTGCTGCTGGTCGGCTACCTCGGCCTGCCGATCATGCTGTTTCTCGTGACGCGCAGCGTCACCGTGACCGCTATCTGGCTGACCTTCACGATCTCCCTGACCGGGGTCGGCCTCCAGGCACTTTCTCACTACGGCGGGATTCACTGGTCGTTGGCACAGCTCCAAGCCATGCTGCTGCTGGTCCTGGTGGTCATGACGCTGTTGGGCTGGTGGGTGCATGGCCGGCAGAACCAGCAACGTCCAGGGAGCAGCAGGACCACTCCACGGGCCAGTTGGCGGCGCCGACTCCTGCTGACCTGGGGTCCGATGTTGGTGCTGGTGCTCTTCCTCATCGTGATGCGCCTTCTGGCGCCCGGCGGGCCGCACCTGCTCACCGGCGTCGGATACCTCATGGAGCATCCGGTTGCCGAAGACAACGCCAAGTGGTTGAACATCGGCTCGCAGATGGCCTCCGGGCAGGAGGTGATCGTCAACGGCTACGTCGGCGGCCCACTCGCACTGGTCATGGTGGCGGTGGTCACCGGGGCATCGCTGCTCTCCATCCTCCTCGTCGGCGGGGTCAACGAAGTCGCAGTCGCCGTAGCCTCCGTCACTGGCTCACAGTTCGCGCTGATCGTGATGAGTCCGCTCACGCTGGCCCCATTCGTAGAGACGCGCCTGCGACTTCGGGGTGTAGGGACGCGACAGATCCCACTGAGTGCCATCTGGCTGGCGCTGGTGGTCCTGGCGGCAGCCAATGCTGCCTTGACCTGGTACGGACACCTGTCCCTGCAGTTCACCTGGCTGATCATCGTGCTCTGGGCAGCGACATTCCTCGTTCACCCATCCATGCGACGTGCACGGTTGCTCACCACCCTGAGCGTGGTCACGGTAGCGGCCGTCTGGTTGCCGCTGAACGTGTTCTGCCTCGGGTTGCTCTTCGCCTGCCTGATCTGGGCTATTCGACGTACCGTGCTACTGCGGCGCGCAGGTCAGCGAATCGACTGGCCCGCGCTTGCACTCGTCATTGCAACGGGTGCCGCTTGCTGGGATGCCATCGTCTCGAGCACGTTGTTCTCCCTTGGGCTGTTCCAGTGCTGCGATGACGTGACGGCCTCACCCGCGGGCGTGATCAACACAATCGGTGGTGCAGCCGTCCGCGGTGCAGCCGCAGTCGCGCAGGTACCCGCAGCGTTCGGTCTGCCATCCCTTGCTCTGCCGCGTTCTCTGGATCTAGAGATCTTCAGCCAACCTGGTGGCACCGAGAGCATCACGCCGGTATTGGCCGTCCTCGTGGCACTGTCGTTCATCGGTGCTGCCGCGTTGATTGGACGCAACCGGGGCTCACGCACGCTCCCCGGACTGCTGCTGGCCCTGCTTCCGCTCCTAACCCTGACCTCCTACGCGATGATCATCGCGACCCTGGATGTCCTGCTGACAGGGCAACCACTGCACTACGGGTCACTCAAGCTTTCCTTCGCGGTGGCAATCACCATCCTGGTCACATGCCTACCGCTGGCGCTGATGCACGTCGCAACGCGGCCATTGCGCTGGCTCACTGTGGGCATCCTGGTCTTCGTCCTGATGACCGAAGGCCTCCTGGCGCGCGCAGGCGTAGCAGTCAGCCCGGAGCGCTGGCCGGCAACCGTAGGTGAGGAGAAGCTCCCCTACTGGGCGCCCGCTGAGGTCCGGCCCGTGGCGGAGCAACCGTTGTCGCAAAGTCCGCTCGCCTGCGTGTTCCTGCCACGTGGAGCGGAGAAGCCCAGCGCACTACCGAACGGGCAGTTGGCCTATGCCTGTACTCGAACGTTGGTTGGCCTCTCCGGTACCGAAATCCAGGCCGGGCGCGTGGTGGACTGGCTGCGCACAGACTGGCTGACCAATAGCACCCTGTGGAACGAGTACTACGGCGATCTGATCCTCACCGATGAATCAGCGCGGCGGCGACCGGTGATCTTGCTGGATGGTGAAAATCAGGTGATCGGTCTGGACACCCTTGACGGTCTCCTGAACCGCTACCCCCCGGTCAGTTCACCCACAACGAACTAGCGCGCCAGCGCCTGTCGATAGGCATCGGCGACTCCGCGGGCAGTACGTGCCCAGGTGAACTCTGCAGCGCGCCGCAGACCCAGCTGCTGCATGGATTGCCGCGTCGTCAATTGACACAGGACCTCATCAATCAAACTCGCCAGCGTGGCCGAATCACCTGGGTCGAAATATCGTGCCGCGTCTCCGCCGACCTCAGGCAGCGCAGATGCACGGCAGAGCAATGTCGGTGTTCCGCAAGCCATCGCCTCTAGGGCGGGTAAACCGAACCCTTCGTAGCGCGACGGGAAGACGAAGACGGTTGCGTGGGCGTAGATCGCCGGCATATCCCCTTCACCCACTGTCTGCTGGAGAACCCGGTGCCGAATACCCAGTTCCTGCAACCGCTGCTGCTCAGTTCGCGATAGCGCTCCGCCACCGGCGAGCACGAGCACCAGCTCGGGATGATCAGCCACCAGGTGGGCGAACGCCGCAAAGAGCGTTACAACGTCCTTGTACCCGGATCGCTTTCCAACGAAGAGCAGATACTGCTCGGGCAGCCACTCCGGTCGGTGCCGGTTCCCCTGCTGCTTGGTGAACTCGGCACTGACACCGGAGTGCACCACAGCAATTGGTGTGTCGATGTCGCCGTAAATGCGCAGCAGGTCAGCCTTCGTCGCTTCTGACACACAGATGATCTGACTCGCGTTCAGGGCATAGCGGTGCTTATTCGTCAGGTGACGCAGCCGCATTCTGGTGCTGGGGAAGATCTCGGGGATCATGTCGTGCACCGTGACGACGTGACGTGCCTGGGGATAGTCGCGCATTCTGGACTTCAGATAGAAGGTGCTGTGCAGTATGTCCACCTCCCCGCGCCACGGTGCGCGAAGCATGCATCGGGTCAGCGCCCACTGCCAGGTCCTGCTGGGGCGCACCCGCATCGCCTGTGCGAGGGGTTCATCGTGCAGAAGGTGCTCATTCACCACGGGGGCACCGATCGGTGAGATCGTCACATCTGGAATTGACCCATGTGCGAACACACTGGCGATTTCAGTGAAGACTCGTGAGATTCCACCGTGGCGTTGCATCGTGAAGATCTGCTCGTCGAACGCCACCTGCACCACGTGAGCATAGCCAGCACTCGCCTACACTCACGCTGTGTCGTTGCTGAAGATTCTGGCAACGCTGCTCGTTGTCGGTGCCCAGATCGGAATCGGTTCAGGCCTGTGGTGGTGTCTGCGTCGCGGCCAGCGCCTACCTGTCGTTGAACTCCTGGGGATGGGGGCCGTACTCGGCATCATCCTGTCAATTCTGATGCAGCAACTGACACTACTGCTGCCCGGAAATCCCAGTGCAGTGATTGGCCTGGCGCAGTGGACCTGGTTGCTGCTCCTGCCCATGATCGCGATAGCACTTGTTCTGCGGCGGCGTCAGCTCGTCCCTTTGGATCTGCCTCGAGGCTGGGATGCTGCTGCCTTTCTTCTCACGGCACTGCTCGGAATCTGCCTGGCCCTGCCGACGATCTTGCGCACCAGTCGAGCACTCACCACCGTTGAGACGAGCAGATTCAACGCCGACCTGGTGTTTCTGGAGGCACTCGGGCAATCCGTGAGTCGCTACGGGATCACGGACAGCGTGTTCCTCAACGGGTACGGCTTGCGGTACCACTGGCTGACCTACGCATGGAGCGGATTACTCACCCAGGATGTGCAGGCGCCGGCGTTCACCATGCTGACTGCGGTCTTGCCCCTGGTGTTGGCGCTCATCGCGGCGGCGCTGGCTGTCACCTGGGCGAGGCAGCTGTCCGATGTGCGTTGGGTGCCCCTCCTCGCAGGTCTCGTCACCGTGGGGGGTGCCTATGCGGGCGCCCAGCAGGGCGTTGTTCTGGTGTACGACTCCCCCTCCAACGGCATGGGTTCTGTCGTTCTCCTGGCAGCTGCGGTCCTCATGACGTTGCTGTTCCGCGATCAAGTCAGCCTGTGGGCTCTGGCGATTGCGGCATTGCTCGGATTTGCCGCTATGGCGGCTAAGGCCAGTCATGGTGCTGTGCTGATCGCGGGTATCGCGACGGTGGCTGTTGCAGCCTGCTGGATGCCGCGCGCCCAGCGCTGGCGCATGTGGTCCCTGGCTGCAGTCACCATGGCAGCCGGCGTGCTCGCCTACGCAGTGCTGCTCACCGGCATTGCGGCGGGGACCGGGCAGATCGGGATCTCCAGCGGTAGACCGCATGCATCGACCTGGCAGGGCCTGGATCCCTTCGATGGGCCGTTGGGGATTGCCCTGGGTACTGCCGCCCTAATCCTGGCAATCCTGCCGCGATGGATCGGGGTCTTCGCGCTCACCGGCGACCGCACACGCTGGCATCAACCCGAACTCCCGTTCGGCCTTGGTGCCGGACTCCTCGGGATCGGTGCACTGATCCTGCTGAGCAGTGGGGTGAACGACGCCTGGTTCGCCCTAGCCGCCACTGCCGTGCTCTCGGTACTCAGTGCTGTTGGTGTGGGTGCGTTGGCGACCAACCGTGGGTGGCGGTTCTGGGCCACCTGTATGGGGATTGCGTTCGCTGCCGGTGCGTTGCTGTTCCTTGCCTTTGGGTTGGCGACGATCTCTCAAACAGCAACGCTCTGGCGTGGGCCGGCGGTGGTGTGGGTCGTCTGTCTGCTGGGCGCTTTCCTGGGATTGCTTTGGGTACGCAGAGTCGGCACGTTGGCGAGTCGCTGGTGGGCGCTGGCAGCAACATCTCTGGTGTTTGTCAGTGTTATCGGGCGTATCAGTGGACCGCTGCTGTGGGACGTAGCCGGTGGGCGCATGGCGCCGGTCTTTGAGGTGATCATCCGCATCGGTTATCCGACCGCGACCTTCGGTGAACTGCCCGAGCGCCCGGCCGGCTTCTCTGACACCAGCACTGACGAG
>JAGWVT010000030.1 GCA_018970765.1 Actinomycetales bacterium | reverse complement strand
GCACGCTGGCCGGTAATCATTGGGGTCGAATGATCATCGGAGTTGAATGATCAGCGGGGTTTCATAATGGTGGGTGATCCAACGGGTGAGAAGTTGGCAAGCGCCCTAGGTGGGCGAACTGCGAACGCACTGCGCAAGGCCTTCGGCTACGTGACCGTCGGCGATCTGCTCTGGCACCTGCCGCGGCGATACCTACAACGCGGTGAGCTGACCGACCTGCAGAAACTTCAGGTGGGTGAGAACGTCACCGTGCAAGCTGAGGTCGCCTCGGTGGTCAATCGCCGCATGCAGCGTCGGCGGGGATCCATTCTTGAAGTCGAACTCACCGATGGCCGATCCCGCATCACGGTCACGTTCTTCAATCAGCATTGGCGCGAAAAGGAACTGCGCATCGGTCGCAGCGGCCTGTTTGCCGGGCAGGTCAACCGCTATCGCGGCAGCCTGCAACTGGCGCACCCGCGTTATCACTTGTTCCCCGACGGCGTCGATGACGATCAGGCCGCCGTGCAGGCCTTTGCCGGCGGCATCATGCCGGTCTACCCAGCCAGCGGGCCGCTGACGTCCTGGACCATCGCCGACGCCATCCGGGTACTCCTCGATTCATTGCCGGAAGTGCCCGACCCGCTACCCCAGAGCCTGCTTGCCGATGAAGGCCTGATTACGCGCGATGCTGCGTTGCGCCATATCCATCGACCCAAGGATCTGGCGGAGGTGGACCAGGCTCGCGCACGATTAGCGTTTGACGAAGCCTTCACTTTGCAGTTGGTACTCGCGCAGCGCCGCGCGCAGACCCTTCAGCACCAGGCAATTCCGCGTGCCAGCACTGGAGGTCGCCTCCTTGAGCAGTTCGATGCGCGACTGCCATTCACCCTCACCTCGGCCCAGCTTGCCGCCGGTGCGGAAATCGCCCGCGACCTTTCGGCAAGGGAGCCCATGCAACGCCTACTGCAGGGCGATGTTGGCAGTGGCAAAACCATGGTGGCGTTGCGGGCCATGCTCCAGGTGATCGACGCCGGTGGACAGGCAGCCCTCCTTGCCCCGACTGAAGTCCTGGCGGTGCAGCACCACCGCGCGATCACCGCAATGCTCGGTGAGTTAGCTCAGGGTGGTCGACTGGGCGGCGCCGCCGATGCCACGCGTGTTGCCCTGCTCACCGGATCGCAGCGCACTGCAACACGTCGTCAGGAACTGCTCGACATCACTACCGGGCAAGCCGGCATTGTGATCGGCACGCACGCGTTGCTCAGCGAGCAGGTGCAGTTCCATGACCTGGCCCTTGTCGTCGTTGACGAGCAGCACCGCTTCGGCGTGGAGCAGCGGGCTGCCCTGGTGGACAAGGCCCGAACGGGTACCCGCCCGCACGTGCTCGTGATGACGGCAACGCCTATTCCGCGAACCGTTGCCATGACGGTCTTCGGCGACCTTGATGTGACGACTATGCGCGAGATGCCCGCTGGGCGCATACCGATCGCCACACACCTAGTGCCGGCGCAAACCCGACCTGATCTGCTGGCCCGTGCCTGGGAGCGGGTGCGCGAGGAGGTGCAGGCCGGGCACCGGGTGTTCGTGGTCTGCCCGCGCATCGGTGATGGCTCCGATGACGAGCGCGAGTTTGTCGACCCTGCGGATGTGGGCGAGGCCGACGAGGATTCGCAAGAAGCGCCTGATGAAAGCCCGCGGGCAGCCAGCGTTCTGCAGGTCACGGCGGAGCTGCGTCAGCGCCTGCCCGACCTGCACATCGACATGCTCCATGGGCAGATGAGCGCTGAAGACAAAGACGCTGTCATGCGTCGCTTCGCTCGGGTGCCTACACCACGGGAACATGCTCAGGGGCCAGACCGCGATGTGCAGGTTCTGGTGAGTACCACGGTGATCGAGGTGGGCGTTGACGTGCCGCAGGCCACGATGATGGTCATTGTGGATGCTGATCGGTTCGGTATCTCTCAACTCCATCAGTTGCGGGGTCGTGTTGGCCGCGGGAGTGAGCCAGGGTTGTGCCTGCTGGTCACCAATGCTGATCCGCAGTCACTTGCCGGAGAGCGGCTAGCTGCGGTGGCGGGCACCACCGATGGATTCGAACTCGCACAACTCGATCTGGAACTTCGACGTGAGGGGGACGTGCTCGGTCAGGTGCAATCCGGCCGGCGCAGTTCACTGAGACTCCTGGAAGTCCTTCGCGATGAAGCGCTCATCACCCGTGCCCGAGTGGCCTCCCAGCGACTGGTTGCCCAGGATCCCGACCTTCAGGCATATCCGGCCTTGCGTGCTCAGGTCATCGCGGTGGCCGCCGACGACCGCTCTGACTACATTGAGAAGTCGTGACCCGCATCATCGCTGGACGTGCGGGTGGGCGCCGGCTCCAGGTGCCCAAACGTGGCACCAGGCCGACGACAGATCGAGTCCGAGAGGCGATTTTCTCCACCCTCGATTCGCAACTGGCTGCCGAGGGCGCGGGCTGGTCAGGCGTGCAGGCGCTCGATCTGTTTGCCGGATCCGGCGCGCTGGGATTAGAGGCGCTCAGTCGTGGAGCGGCCTCGGTGCTATTTGTTGAACGTCATCCCGAGGCCGCGCGCATATTGGCCGCGAATGTCTCCGCGGTCGACCTGCCGGGTGCTGCGGTGCTTCGTCGGGACGCCTTCAGCCTCGTCAAAGAGTCAGTCCCAGCCTGCGTTGCGAACCTGTGTCTGGTCGACCCCCCCTACGACCTACTAGCCGACCAAGTTGCGGACCTGCTGACCGGACTCCTCCGGCATGGCTGGCTGCAGCCGGACTGCCTTGTTGTGGTCGAGGCGAGTGCTGCTCGAGCCCAGTCGCCCTTCCCTGGCTGCGTGCAGCAGACGTCCAGAAGGGTCTACGGCGACACCGCCGTTTGGTACGGTCGCATCGCATCGGTGAAGACCGTCTGCGAATGACGCTAATCGGGCATGAGAGGCGAGCATGCGAACTGCGGTGTGCCCTGGGTCCTTCGATCCGGTCACGAACGGGCACCTCGATGTATTCGCCCGTGCGGCCGCAATGGCGGATGAAGTAGTCGTCGCCGTCCTGGTCAACAAGAAGAAAGCAAGCCTGTTCACGGTCGCGGAACGGATCGAGATCCTCAACGAGGTAGTAGCCCCATTCGGCAACGTTCGAGTGGACTCCTTTGACGGCTTGCTGGTCGACTACTGCAATGAGCATGGCATCAAGGCCATCGTCAAGGGTCTGCGCGCCATCAGCGACTTCGACTACGAATTGCAGATGGCCCAGATGAATTACCGATTGGCTGAAGTCGAAACGCTCTTCATTACGACGAATCCGCTTTACAGCTACCTCTCCTCAAGCTTGGTCAAGGAGGTTGCCACGTTTGGTGGCGATGTCCGCGGTCTAGTCCCACAGCAGGCACTGGAGCGGTTGGATGAGAAACTTGGCAGAACCACCAGTGGAGGGGGCTGAGATGGCCCGACGAATCAGCGACTACGGACAGTTCGAAGAAATGCCGGTAGTTGACGACCGCCCACGCCGCATCATTCGGATCTCTGACTTCGATGAACCCACAGATCCCACCGGTGAACAGGAGATCATCACCGAGCAAGCCCCCCGGGGCCGGTCCGATGAAGGCCGGCGTGGCAATGACTTCGCGGACTACGAGCACAACTTCGAGCGCACCGACGAATTGCGTGCGTTGCCCGTCGCGACTGGTTCGGCGAGCATCGCTACCCGCACCGAAGCAGTCCAGGAACGCCTGCACGAGCTGGCTGTCATCGTCGAAGATGCAAAGTCAGTCCCGCTGTCGGCGTCCTGCATGGTCAACCGGGCACAGCTTCTGGACCTCATCGAGGAAATTCGCGTCGTGCTGCCAACGGCAGTCCGAGAAGCGGACCAGCTCCTAGCCGACCGAGATTCTGTAATCGACGAGGGCCGTGCCCATGCCCAGCGCATCGTCGAACGGGCTCGCGCGGAGGCGGCTCGCATGGTGTCCGAGCACGAGATCTACCAGGCAGCCGTGGACGAGGCTCAGGCACTGCGCAATCAGGTTGCCGATGAGGTTGACCGGATGCGCGCGGAGACCGATGACTACATCGACGCGAAGCTGGCGACGTTCGAGATCACGCTCAATAAGACCCTGACCACGGTAGACCGCGCCCGGCAGCGACTGCGCTCCATGGGGTACGAGGAGTTAGCGCCGGCGGACGAGACCTACCCCGGCGAGCCTTATCCGGGTGAGTCTTATCCGGGCGAGTTCTACGAGGA
The DNA here is from genome assembly GCA_018970765.1 of Actinomycetales bacterium. Classification (GTDB taxonomy): domain Bacteria; phylum Actinomycetota; class Actinomycetes; order S36-B12; family S36-B12; genus REEB426. The sequence goes on along the minus strand of JAGWVT010000030.1, from coordinate 25,665 downwards.
TGAGGGTCGCCGCGGACGCCGGTGACGACCGCACGTTGCAGAGGCCCTATCCTTGACGTCGCGCCTTTAGCAAGGCTGCGGCTGTCCGAGCCATCGAAGGGTTGCCCGTGACTGCCTTGGATCCCAAGAGCCCGTTGGTCCTTGACCTGCGAGCCCTGGCCCTGCAACGCAGACCGGGATCCATGGTGGAAGTCGAGCGCGAGCTTTCCGGTCCGGATGACCTCGGTGTGCCAATGGCGCGGGTTCCCGCGGGTTCTGAGATCCTGGTGCAGGTTCGCCTTGAATCGGTACTCGAGGGAGTCCTGGTCACCGGAACGGCCGAGGTCGAGGTGGAAGGCGAATGTGCCCGCTGCCTGGAATCGCTGAACTGGGACGAGGCGGTTGAGTTTCGTGAGCTCTTCGTCTACCCCGCCACGGATGCTCGTGGCGCGATGGTCGAAGATCCCACGGAGGACGACGCGCTGCCGGTAGTCGAGAACGAATGCATCGATCTCGAACCACTGCTGCGTGATGCCTTGATCCCCGCTCTGCCCATGGCGCCGCTGTGTGACCCAGACTGCGCAGGTTTGTGCCCAACCTGCGGGGTACGGCTGGACAACGACCCCGGGCACGCGCACGAGCAGCTGGATCCGCGGTGGGCCGCATTGGCCGACCTGCTGGAACAGCCCGACAAGTAGGAGGCATCATGCCGGTTCCCAAGCGCAAAACCTCGCGTTCGAATACGCGCCATCGCCGTTCGCAGTGGAAGGCCGGAACTCCAACGCTCGTGGCATGCGCACGGTGCAAGGAGAAGCACATTGCGCATACGGCCTGCCCGACCTGTGGCACGTATGCCAAGCGGCGAGTGCTCGACGTCTAGACGATCAGATGGCTGCCACGACGGGGGAACTTGGTGCCCTCATCGAGGCGCTTGCGGTTGATGTCGACGAAGGCCTGTTGCGCCAAGCGGTAACCCACCGTTCCTACGCCTACGAAGAAGGCGGCCTGCCGCATAACGAGCGGCTGGAGTTCCTCGGCGACTCGGTCCTTGGGATCGTGGTCACTGAGTTCATCTACCTGCAGTATCCGCAGATGCCGGAAGGCCAGTTGGCCAAGTTACGCGCGGCTGTCGTGAATGCTCGTGCGCTCGCAGACGTTGCCCGCACCCTTGGGGTCGGGGACTGCCTGCTGTTGGGCCGCGGGGAGTTGGGCACGGGCGGGCGAGAAAAGGCCTCAATCCTTGCGGATGCGATGGAAGCCGTGATCGGAGCGGTGTACCTATCGGCGGGTCCGGCGTCGGCCAGTGACCTCATCCACCGTCTCTTCGATCCGCTGATCAGCCGGGCGGCCGATCTTGGGGCCGGCTTGGATTGGAAAACCTCCCTGCAGGAAGCCGCAGCGCAGCTGGATCTCGGAGTGCCGGTGTATCGCGTCGAGTGGACCGGGCCCGACCATGCCAAGGAGTTCACTGCCCACGTCCACATGAGTGCAGGGTCGGATGCTGAGGGGCACCTGGGTGAGGTGCTCGGCCGTGGTTTGGGGAAATCAAAAAAGTTTGCTGAGCAGGAGGCTGCCCAGATGGCCTACGAGTCCCTGCAGCAGCGCGGCCTGTTGGCCTAGGTCGGCCATGCCCGAACTGCCCGAGGTTGAGGTCGTCCGGCTAGGACTGCAGCAGCATGTGGCCGGTCGGCAGATCAGTCATGTCGAGGTCCTGCACCACCGGGCCACGCGACGCATGGGTACACCCCTTGCTCCCCTGTTGCTGGGGCAGCGGGTGCGCTGTGCGAGTAGGAGGGGTAAGTACCTATGGCTGCCACTTGACGGTGCATCGCACCCCCGAGCATTGATCGCCCACCTGGGAATGAGCGGGCAGATGCGGGTCCAGCCAGCCGGGGCGGCGGACGAGAAGCACTTACGCGTACGTATCGGATTTGCCGACGACGGCCCGCAGTTGCGTTTCGTGGACCAGCGCACCTTCGGTGGGCTGCAGGTTGCCGACCTCGCCAGCGACGATCGCGGCGGACGAGTCCCAGTTCCGGTGAGCCATATCGCCCGCGATCCGCTCGATCCACTCTTTGACGACGCCCGCTTCATAAGTCAGGTGCGGACGCGGCGAACGGAAATCAAGCGAGCACTGCTGGATCAGACATTGATCTCCGGCATTGGAAATATCTACGCCGATGAGTCGCTCTGGCGGGCCGAAGTCCATGGTCGTCATCCGACTGCGCGGTTATCACCCGCTCGCCTCCAGCGGATTCTCGACCACGCACGCGCAGTCATGCAGGCCGCCCTGCTGGCGGGTGGGACAAGTTTCGACGCCCTGTATGTGAACGTCAACGGACAGAGCGGCTACTTCGACCGATCACTGCAGGCCTACGGTCAAGCAGAGCGTCCCTGCAGTCGCTGCGGGCGAGCCATCGCTCGGGAACGTTTCATGAATCGGTCGAGTTACTTCTGCCCACGCTGTCAGCGGCTACCGCGGGAACGACCGTGACTGCGACGAGCCAGCGTGCATCCGCGTCTTGGCCCATGTGGATGCAGGTCATTGCAGGCGCGGGAGCATCAGCGCTGGTGGCCACGGGCATCAGCCTGCTGGTCTTCGCTCAACCCATCACGCGTCTGCGGTCGGCCTGGGGGACCGGCGACCTGCTCAGCAGCGCCGTCAACGTCGAGTACTGGCGAGGCTTCACCTACGCGGTGACCACACATGCGGGCTATCCGTTGGGTATGAACCTCAACCTGGTGTCGGCTCTGGATGTCACCGGCAACATGGTGGCCGCAGGCCTAGCCAAACTTGCTGATTCACCGTTCGTCGGCGTGAACCTGCTACTCGTACTTTCCTTCCCTGCAGTCGCTGCCGCTACCTACGTTGTGCTGCGCATGGTTGGGCTGGGAAAGACACGTCCAGGCGCCCTGCTGGCCATCGCCTTGTCTGTTGCCTACGCGTTGATTCCCTACCACTGGGCGCGTGGTCTCGGACATGTCTACCTGGCAACGATGCTTCCGGGTGTCGTGACGGTCGCGTTGGCGCTGCTGGTCGGTCGCGGCGGTCTGCGCAGCTGGCTCCGGCAAGGAACGCCGACGGGTCGAGTTCTGCGCCTGGTGATCGTTGTCGCGATGGTGCTGGTCTGCGCACTCAGTGGGCTTTACGCCGCCGTGTTCGCCGTGCTGCTGGTCGGAGCCGCCGCGCTCTGGCATCTGGTCACGTCACCGCTGCCGGTACGACGCGCTCTCCCGGAGCTCTGCGTGCCGGTGGCGCTAGTCGTTATCGCTGGCTGCGCCGCGCTACCAACGATTGCGGCCCGCGGACAAACCCAGCTCCTTGGCGAACTCGGCGCACGTGACCCGGCCGAGTCGGTCATCTTTGCGGGCAGCCTGCTACTAGCGATGCTTCCGCTGGCGCTGCTGACGTATGGCGCGCGGATCCCGGGACTTCAGGGGATCCACGAGCGACTGACCGGCATGCTCGGTGACCTACCCGACCTGGAATCCACCTCAATGGGTGCGTTCGGCACCGTGGTCACGGGTGCTGCGCTGATGGTCCTGCTCGTTGGCACTGCTATGGCACTGCGCGCACCGCGGCCCTGGTCGCAGGGTTTGCGCCTGATCTGGGTACTGCTGATCACCGCACTGCTGGCATTCGTGCCCTGGGGCCTGGGCGCATTCATTGCGCTCACCGTGTCACCCCAGGTGCGTGCCTGGAACCGACTCCTGCCCACCCTGCTGCTGTTGGTCCTCGTCGGTGCCGCAGTAGTGCTCGCACAGGTGCGCCGCCCGGATCGATTGAGTCAGCGCTGGACCGGGCCGCTTGTGGTCGGGGGAGTTCTGGCCATCGTTGGCGTCACAGTGCTGGAAAGCGTGCTGCCATTTCGTGCCACCTACCTACGTTCCCTGGATAGAGCCGAAACGCTGCAGCAGGCCGCCGAGCAGTATGCGAATGATGTAAACGCGGCTCTGCCGCAAAACTGCGCGATTCTGCAGTTGCCATACGTTGCCTACCCTGAGCAGGGGATCATCGAGCCGCGGTTGAACGACTATGAGCACTTCTGGCAGGTGCTGACCAATCCGTCCAAGCACTGGTCCTACGGAGCCATCCGCAACACTGCCGCCAGCGCCTGGGCGGCGGCGCTACCGCAGATTCCTTCGGCTGACCAGCGCAGGCAACTGCGGACTGCCGGGTTCTGCGCAATCCATCTCGATCGCCGCGGCTACCGTCCCAGCTCCTGGCGAGCCATCACCGATGAGCTCACCAAGGACCTGGGACCCGCCGTGGCGACCGGGCTACAGGGCCGTTGGCGCCTGTACTCGCTTGCGCCGCTGGGTGGGGACACCGCCCCGCTGTTGCCGGAAGACCCGGGGCAGTGGCCGGCCGCGGCTCGCGCGCTTCTGCTTGGGCCGGTGCTCCTGGATACCGACCTAGGTCCTCGACGCAGCCGGCTGACCTCGAGTTGGTACCAGTTGGAGGCGGCTACGACCAGGGCTAACGTGGTAGCCGTCGATCCCGAATTGCCGGTCACCGGCCTGCGGGGTTGGGTCCAGGCTCCGTCATGTGGGCCAGTACCCGTAACACTCGACTTCGGTGAGAACTCGCAGGTTCGCCTCACGGCTCGCCCGGGGGAGGTTGTTCCCTTCAGCATCACAATTCCCGCGAGTCAACGGGTGCAACTCACCATTCGCGCCGTCGGCCCCCTTTGTGCCGACCCACCTGGGTTCACCCCGTGGATCGTGCGCATCGGAGACGTTTTCCCCCGGACGGCATGAACTGGGTACACCTGAGCCGGGTACACCTGAGCCGGGTACACCTGAGCCGGGTACAGTCGGCTTCACTTCCCCCGCAAATCGCCACATCGACCGACGCGGAGTGCTGTGCATCTGAAGACACTGACGTTGCGAGGCTTCAAGTCCTTCGCGACGGCTACCACCCTGCACTTTGAGCCGGGGATCACCGCCGTCGTCGGCCCCAATGGCTCGGGGAAGTCAAATGTCGTCGATGCCCTCACGTGGGTCATGGGCGAGCAGGGTGCGAAGTCGTTGCGCGGCGGAAAGATGGAAGACGTCATCTTCTCCGGCACCACTGGGCGGGCACCGCTGGGCCGTGCCGAAGTCTCCCTCACGATTGACAACTCCGATGGCGCCCTGCCCATCGACTACACCGAGGTCACGATCTCCAGGACGCTGTTCCGTAACGGCGGCTCCGAGTACGCCATCAATGGCAGTGCCTGCCGTCTGCTGGACGTGCAGGAACTGCTGAGTGATTCGGGCATCGGTCGGGAGATGCACGTCATCGTTGGTCAAGGTCAACTTGACTCGATCTTGCAGGCAACACCTGAGGATCGTCGCGGCTTTATTGAAGAGGCAGCCGGGGTACTGAAGCATCGCAAGCGCAAGGAGAAGGCCCTTCGCAAGATCGAGGCAATGGGCGCCAACCTCGCGCGATTGCAGGATCTCACCGGCGAGTTGCGGCGACAGTTGAAGCCACTGGGCCGTCAGGCCGAAGTTGCTCGCCGCGCGGTGGTGATCCAGGCCGATGTTCGCGACGCGCGTTTGCGCTTGCTGGCCGACGATCTGACGGCCATGCGTGGGGCGCTGGCTCAGGAGGTGGCTGACGAGACCGCGCTGCGCACCCGTCAGGCCGAGGTAGACCGATCACTGAATCGACTCCGCGAGCAGGAGCGCACTCTGGAGGCCGCAACCGAGCAGGACGGCCCGCGTCTGGCAGCTTCATCCCAAGCCTGGTTCGCTCTGAGTGGACTTAGGGAACGCTATGACGGCCTCTTGGAGCTGGCCGCCGAGCGGGTCCGCAATCTGCAGCCAGAGCCCATTGAGGAAACCAGCGGCCGCGATCCCGAACACAGCGAGGCCGAGGCGCGTGCGCTGCGCGAAGAGGCGTTCAATCTTGGGCGCGAAGTTGAATCCGCCCGTGATGCGCTGGCGCTGGCCGAGTCGCAGCGACTGCAGGCGGAGGAGGCGCTCGCTGCGGAAGAGCGTCGCGTAGCTCAGGCCGAGCGAGCCACCGCGGACCGACGCGAGGGACTGGCCAACCTCACCGGTCAAGTCAATTCAACGCGGTCGCGGATTGAAACTCGCGCGGCTGAGGTGGAGCGTCTCACTGCAGCCATTGCCGATGCACGATCCCGTGGCGAACAGGCGCAACAGGAGTTCGCCGCGATCGAGGTGCAGGTCGCGGGTCTCGACGAGGGTGAAATCGGCCTCGATGAGGAACACGAGCAGGCCTCGGCAGGGCTTGTGCAGGCCGATGCCGAAGTTGAGCGGCTGCGCACCTCACACGCTGCAGCGGAACGCGAGCGAGCGGCACTCGCGGCCCGCCTAGACGCGCTAGCGATGGGTCTTACCCGCAAGGATGCTGCCGCTGCGCTGGTCCAGTCGCCCTCGTCACCTGCCGGACTGCTCGGCCCGCTGGCCACATTGCTTCAAGTCGATCACGGTGCGCAGGCTGCGGTCGCTGCCGCACTGCGCGACCTCGCCGACGCCGTGGTCGTTCGCGGCCTCTCCGACGCCCAGGCCTGCCTAGTCCTGCTGAAGCAGCAGGATGCAGGGCGAGCTGCGATTGTGGTGCTGGACGATCACGGGCAACTCCCATCGTCGGACGTTCCTGCACCGGTGGGCCGCTGGTTGGCCGACGCTGTGCGGTGTGATGCGGGGTTACGCACCACTGTGGACCGAGTCCTGGCCGGCTGCGTCCTGGTCAGCAGCGTTGACGAAGCAGTGCGCGCCCGTCGCGCGCATCCGGACCTGGTGGTCATTACCGAAGCTGGTGATGTGTTCGACCACGGCGTTGTTCGTGGCGGATCGGCAAGCACGCCGACGTTGCTTGAGGTGCAGGCGGCTCATGATGAAACGGCCGAGCAACTGCAGGCAGCCAGCCATGAACTCGAACGCATCACCTTCGCCCTGACTGGCGCTCGTCAGCGCCAGCGTGACGCCGCCCAGCGCGTCGAAGGCACGATGGCCCGTCTGCATGAATCAGATGCGCGGATGGCCGCTGTAGCTGAACAGTTAGCGCAGTTGGGTCAAGCAGCGCGGTCGGCTACTGCGGAGGCCGAACGCCTCGAGCAGGCCCGACAAGAGGCCCAGGTAGCGCTGCGCAGTGATGAGACCGAGCTCGTTGCCCTGCAATCTCGCCTAGTCGCGGCGCAGTCGGAGCCCGAACAGGACACGACGCTCGATGCTCGCGAACGCCTGGCCGTTCAAGCCACGCAGGCACGAACCAGCGAAGTCGAGGCACGGCTGAATCTGCGTACGGGCGAGGAGCGCGTTGCTGCCGTCGGTATTCGCGCCGAGCAGCTCGAGCAGGCTGCTGCTGCCGAACGTGAGGCACGCATTGCGGCGATTGCGCGCCGTGAGCGCCGTGCCCGGGAACTTGTCGTCGCCCAGGCTGTGCATGCCGGAGCCGAGATCGTCATCGCACGGCTCGTTCAGGCCGTGAACCAGGCAACTGCTGAGCGCACCGAAGCGGAACGGGTGCGCACCCAGCGCGAGGCTCAGCTGGCATCGGTCCGCAATCAGGTGCGTGAATTGTCCGGTGAAGCTGACAGGTTGAAAGACGACGTGCACCGCGATGAGATTGCCCGCGCCCAGCAGCGATTACGTATTGAGCAGCTGCAGGACAAGGTGATGGAGGACTTCGGACTCGACGTAGACGAACTCCTGGCCGAGTACGGGCCGGATCAGATGGTCCCGCCAAGTCCGCCGGCTCCCGGCGACGACCCGGTTGAGGAGCAGCATCCCTATCCGTTCGATCGCGGTGAGCAGGAACGGCGCCTGCGCCAGGCGGAGAAGGACCTAGCGCTGCTGGGCAAGGTCAACCCACTCGCGCTCGAAGAATTCTCCGCAATGGAGGAGCGTCATCGCTTCCTCAGCGAGCAACTGGATGACCTAAAGCGCTCCCGACAGGATCTTCTCACCATCGTTAAAGAAGTGGATGCTCGCGTTGAGCAGGTATTCACGGAGGCCTACGCCGAGGTCGAGCGTGAATTCGAAGGCGTCTTCGCGCGCTTGTTCCCTGGGGGTCACGGTCGGCTGGTACTCACCGACCCCAAGGACATGCTCAGCACCGGTGTAGACGTTGAGGCAGCGCCACCGGGCAAGAAGGTCAAGCGACTGTCACTGCTGTCAGGTGGGGAGCGATCCCTGACTGCCGTCGCTTTCCTGATCGCCTTGTTCAAGGCCCGACCGAGTCCGTTCTACGTCCTAGACGAGGTTGAAGCCGCGCTGGACGATGTAAACCTTGGCCGGCTCATCGACATCATCAACGAGCTGCGGGATGACTCTCAGTTAATCGTCATCACGCACCAGAAGCGCACGATGGAGATTGCCGATTCGCTCTATGGCGTTTCAATGCGCAATGACGGCGTGACTCAGGTCATCGGGCAACGGCTACGCGAGTCTGAGGCTGTCAGCGCTTAGCGCCGGCGACAGTCACGGAACGATGTCTGCGCATGACTGAAGACCCAGCCACTGAGTTTGGTAGCGACGAACAGGCACCGTCCGGGCGCATGCGTCGACTGCGTGCCCGGCTAGCTCGGTCGAATTCAGCCATTGGTCGAGGCCTCTTTGCGACGCTCAGTCGCGATCGCATCGATGAGCAGCAGTGGGACGAAGTCGAGGCCACACTGCTCGGCGCCGATCTTGGTGTCAGTGCGACCGAGGAGTTCCTGCAGGCATTACGGACCGCGATCCGTGTCGAAGGTGCACAGGCGGACCTGGCGGCCATTGCCCATCGTGAACTCGTCAACCTGGTTGACCCGAATGTGAATCGTGCTCTCAGCGCCCCGGTCACTGGTCGGCCAGCGGTGATCCTGGTTGTCGGTGTCAACGGCACTGGCAAGACCACCACAACGGGCAAGCTCGCAGCGCTCCTAGCCGCCCAGGGCATGCGCGTTGTCCTCGCGGCGGCCGATACCTTCCGCGCCGCCGCAGCCGAACAGCTGCAAACCTGGGCGGACCGGGCTCAGGTGAGCATCGTGCGTGGCAATCCTGGACAGGATCCCGCCTCCGTTGCCTTCGATGCGGTCCAGCAAGCCCAACAGGATGGTGCCGATGTGGTGATCGTGGACACCGCCGGGCGACTCCATACCAAGTCCGGCCTGATGGATGAATTGGACAAGGTTCGGCGCGTCATCGGCAAGCGGTCCGAAGTCGATGAGGTGCTGCTGGTCATTGATGCCACCACTGGGCAGAACGGCCTGGTTCAGGCCCGGGTCTTCGGCGAAGTCATCGGGGTCACGGGCATCGTGCTCACCAAGTTGGACGGCACGGCTAAGGGGGGCATCATCGTGCCCATCCAGCGAGACCTTGGCGTGCCGGTGAAGTTCGTCGGTCTCGGTGAGGGCATCGACGACCTTGCCCCCTTCGATGCCGAGGCGTTTGTGGACGCCGTTCTCGCACCCTGACGCCTAGGTTGGGCGTCTAGTCAGGTCACCTGTTCGTAACACAGCGGGCGATCTGTCACCTGGCGTTCACACACTCGCAGCGCTTCGGCAATTCATCGCCGCAATCCTCACCTCACCAGTCAATGGCGCCTGGATCCGAAAGCGTGGTCGCATCGCATCGATGCGCAATTGAGGAGGTGACGGATGGCAATCGAACTCAACACAGGGGACACCGCGTGGGTCCTGATATCTGCAGCTTTGGTGCTGCTCATGACGCCAGCGGTGGCCCTGTTCTACGGCGGCATGGTGCGCGCCAAGGGCGTGCTCAACATGATGATGATGTCGTTTCTGGGCCTTGGCATCGTTGCGGTGCTCTGGGTGGCATTTGGCTACTCACTGGCCTTCGGCGATGGCGGCAACGGTCTCTTCGGTGATTTTTCGCTCGCGGGCCTGATGCCACTCGTCGGGCAAGCGACCACGAACGGGGGCGCCTACCCGATTCCAGCACTGATCTTCGCGATGTTCCAGTTGATGTTCGCGGTGATCACCGTGGCGCTGATCACCGGTGCGGTTGCCGATCGCATGAAGTTCCTCGCCTGGGGGATCTTTGCTGCGGTTTGGGCGACACTCGTCTACTTCCCTGTCGCGCACTGGGTCTTTGATTTCGGTGACGATGAACTGGGCGGCACCGGCGCCGGCTGGCTGGCGAATCTAGGAGTACTGGATTTCGCTGGTGGGACGGCTGTTCACATCAACGCCGGCGCGGCGGCTCTCGCGTTGGCCATCGTGCTGGGACCTCGGGTCGGCTTCGGTCGCGTGCCGATGAAGCCGCACAGTCTGCCTTTGGTGCTGTTGGGTGCGGGCTTGCTGTTTTTCGGCTGGTTCGGCTTCAACGCCGGGTCAGCGCTGGGCGCCAATCAACTGGCGGCCGTCGCGTTCACCAACACCATGGTGGCTACCGCGGGCGGAGTTATCGGCTGGCTCCTGGTTGAGCGGCTGCGCGACGGACATGCCACCAGCCTTGGCGCGGCCTCTGGCGCTGTGGCGGCCCTGGTCGCCATCACCCCGGCCTGCGCATTCGTGGCGCCATGGGCGGCCATCGTGATCGGTGCGGTCGCCGGCATCGTCTGCGCCTTCGCAGTGACGCTTAAATACCGCCTGCGCTATGACGACTCGCTGGACGTGGTCGGCGTCCACCTCGTCGGCGGCATCGTCGGCTGCTTGCTGATCGGCGTCTTCGCGACTACCGAGGTGAATGAGCTCGGCAAGGACGGCCTTCTTTACGGCGGTAGCGTTGACGTGCTGATTACCCAAGCTATTGGTGCAGGGGCCGTGCTGGTCTACTCCTTCGTGATTACCGCGGTGCTCGCGCTGATCCTGAAGGTCACCGTTGGCCTACGCGTCAGCAAGGATGATGAGGTGGCCGGCATCGACTTGGCGGAGCATGCCGAGACCGCCTACGAATTGGGCGACTCCGGTGGCGGCGGTGTGTTCGCCGGCGTTGGTCACTCTGCACGCAAGGAGGGGAACTGACATGAAGCTGGTTACTGCAATCATCAAGCCGTTCAAACTCGAAGAGGTCAAGGAGGCCCTGCAGGCCCATGGCGTTCAGGGCATGACAGTGTCCGAAGCATCTGGCTTTGGTCGTCAGCGCGGTCACACCGAGGTGTATCGAGGGGCCGAATACACCGTTGATCTCGTGCCGAAGGTTCGCATCGAGGTTCTCATTGATGATGCCGAAGTGGGCACAATCGTCGATGCGATCGTCGCGGCCGCCAACACGGGCAAGATCGGCGACGGCAAAGTTTGGGTCATGCCCGTAGAGGCAGTCGTGCGGGTACGTACGGGCGAGCGCGGCGCGGCGGCGATCTAGATGTGGACTGCGCATCAAGATTCGCGGCCGGAATGCTTGGCGAGTGAAGACAGCCAATCAGACGCTCGTCGCACGGCGCCGCTATGCCTGCTGTCGACCACGGAAAGGCGACGCAAGATTTCCGTTGCGTCGACGAGATCCTGGGCCACGAGTGCCTGGACGAATTCAAAGTCCTTCTCTCGGCCAGCACAAAGCTTTGACACGCACAAGTCGTGCCTTTCCAAGCACCAACCTGTAAAACCTGGCTCGCCGGTCGGAGCCGCGGTATTTAGGTTTTGAACTCCAACTAACCGATCTCGCCAGCCCGGTGGAAGGATCACAGTGGTTAAATCGACGCCATCGATGCAAAATCCATGTAGTTCTTCGAAGAGAGACCACTCGCCAGCAACGCCCTCAAGCAAGTCAGCAAGGCGAACGGTCTCTGAGTGCGATGCTGCGATTGGCAGGATGTCACATTCAATGGACAAGGTGGCAGCAGGCGGTAGTTCAGATGCGTTGTACGTTCCGAGAATTGATTGCGAGCCAACAACTATTACCTCAGTGCTGCCAATGATCTGGCAGGCGGCTCGAATCGCATGTTCTAATTGCGCGCGGTCCATTGGCGCACCTCTTCCAGAACGTCGCGCCGTTCTGTTTGACTCAGGAGTCCGCCCAACGGTGAAACTTCACGCATAGCAATGGAGTCGGCATCTAGGCCATTCGCCACACGCCGGATCGCGGCCAAGTCATTGCTCGTCACCAATTGTTCCCAGCGAGTGATGTTTCGAAGGTGCGGCTCACCGCGGAACCTCGATCGGATGGCACTGAGGTTCTCAACAACCCTAGGTCGCCACGCGGCCCAATGCTCGCTGTCGAGTTGAGCGACAAGCCGTTGATGCATGCGCCACCGTCTCAGGGCAGCATGGTGAAGGTCAACGGGTGTTGCCCGCCTTGTGATTTCCAGTTGAAATCCCATGCAGGCGAGAAGCCGGTCCAACATCGCGTCGCTCAGAGCGATCTTGCCGTGCAACATCTGGCTAATACTCGGTTGCCGGACCCCACTGAGAAGCGCCAACGCCGATTGCGATGTCCTCGTGGCGGCCATGGTTTCAGCCAAGAGCCGCCCGCCGTCCATCCGACGATTATAGTGTCATGTGCTATACCGAGGTTGGGTCCGTTGTGCCCATGACCATAGATAAAGGATCGGGGAACTTCGCGCAGCAGCGTGCCAGCAGAACTCGAGCCATTGATGGTGCCCTGCGAGAGCGCTTCCTTCATGGGCCAGCGCGAGATGGGTGTTGTCTGGTGGCACTGGGAAGCCACGCACGCCAGGATTTGGGACCCAAGAGTGACCTTGACTTGCTGCTCCTGCATCCGGAGGGCATGAGTCAACAGCAACTCGACGAGATTGCTCAGGAACTTTGGTACCCGATCTGGGACTCAGGTCAGCGCCTAGACCACTCGATGCGCACGCAGAGTCAAGCGCGCAAACTTGCGGCTTCCGACCTGCGCGTCCTCATGGGGTTGATCGATGCCAGGTGTATTGCCGGTGACACTGACCTGATTGGCGAGCTGCGCGGTCAAGTGCTCCAGGATTGGCGGGCCCAAGTCCGCCACCGCATTTCCGAATTACGGGAACTCGTCGATCAAAGGATCGAGCGCTTCGGAGTCGCGGCGCATATGGTCGAGCCGGATCTGAAGGAGGCTTACGGTGGACTACGAGAGGCCACCGTGTTGCGCAGCATCGCGGCTTCGTGGATCGTCGACCTGCCACATGATGCCTGGCAGGATGCGATCCCGCTGCTCCTCGATATTCGAGATGCACAGCAACTGGTCAGTGATCGGCCGGGCAGCAGGCTACTGCACCAGGATCAGTCGGCAGTGGCCGAACTCCTTGATCTGCGCGATGCCGACGAACTACTGCGGCGCGTTGCCGCGGCTGCACGATCGGTTGCCTACGCCAGTGATCTGACCTGGTATCGGGTTGACCGTAGTTTGCAACGCCGCGTGACGTGGCGACCACGTCGCAAGACCTCGCTACGTCAACCCCTGGCTGACGGGGTCGTGATTCAAGACGGTGAAGTTCTGCTGGCAATGTCGGCTCCGGTCGCTACGGACCCCGTACTGCCCCTTCGGGTCGCTGCGGCAGCAGCTCAGGCCGGGCTGCACCTATCCCCGCAGATCGTCGATCGCCTGGCCAGCAGCCCGGCACGGCTCTCGCATCCTTGGCCGGTGTCGGCGCGGCAGGGGCTCGTCAGTCTGCTGGGTGCGGGAGGTGGGCTCATCGCCGTTTGGGAGGCTCTCGACCAGATCTCTCCGGACGCAGGTCACACCCTTATCGAGCAGTGGATTCCGGAGTGGTCGGTGATTCGCGACGCGCCGCAACGTGATCCGATCCACCGTCACACGGTCGACCGTCACAGCATTGAGGTCTGCGTGGAGGCGTCCGCGCTGGCTCGAGAGGTCGATCGCCCGGACCTACTCTTCATCGCGGCGCTGCTGCACGACATCGGGAAGGCCCGCGGCGGGGATCACTGCGTTGTTGGTGCGCCGTTGGCTGGGCAGATTGCTGGGGAGCTGGGACTTTCACCTGCAGACCAGGCCGTAATCGAGCGCCTGGTGCGCCATCACCTGCTCCTAGTGGAAACCGCGACGCGTCGGGATCTTGACGACCCAGCGACTCTTACAACGATCGTGACAGCGGTACATGACGTCCCCACGCTGCAGTTACTGCACGCCTTGACAATCGCCGACGCGCGGGCTGCTGGTCCGATAGCTGCATCGCCCTGGCGACTGCGCTTGGTCGATGACCTCGTCCAGCGGTGCGTTGCGGTCCTTCGTGGCGCCAACACCGACGAGGCTGTCCCATCTGGGGTGCAGGAACTCCTCGCCCAAGGCGTGCCAGATGGCACCGTATTTCGTTGGCAAGCACAGGACGACGGCTATTGGCAGTTGGAGGTCATCACCGCTGATCGCACCGGCCTGCTGGCGACCGTCGCCGGCGTGCTGGCCCTGCATCGCTTGACGGTGTTGCAGGCGCAGGTGATCACTCACTCGAATGTCGCCCACCAGCGCTGGCTGGTGGCACCGACCTTCGGTGAACCACCACGCCAGGAAGCGTTGCTGAGTGACCTCCATCGAGCTGTCGATGGCTCCTACGACGTGGCCAGCCAGGTGCAGCGACGCTTGGCCTCCGACGATCTGCACCATGGCCGGCAGTTCACTGCGCCCCGTGTCGACTGTCTGGAAGTTGGTGCGCGCACCACCGTGCTGCAGGTACGCGCCCACGATGAGCCGGCCCTGTTGCATCGAATAGCGGAAGCAGTGAGTACTGCGGGTGTGACCATTCAGGGCGCGAAGGTGGAAACCCTTGGCGCCGAGGTGGTCGATGTCTTTTTCGTGACGGAAGACGGCGGCCAACCATTGACAGAAGAACGACGGGCCGAGTTGGTGAGCACCGTCACCGTCGCATTGGGTTGATGCCCGTGAGATTTCTGTTCACGCCTTGCCCTTGACCCATAGCATTGCACTTCTATGGCGTTGAACCCGAACCTCTCTCGTCGTGACATGCTGATTCGCTCCAGCCTGACGGTCGCCGGACTGGCCGCCGGTGCCCGGACCACCGGCTGGTTGGTCGGATCCGATCAGGCACATGCCGCGGTAAATGCCGCCGACTGGTCGGACCTTGCTCGGTCTGTGCGCGGCACTCTGGTGCTGCCGAGTTCTCCCCAGTACCCAATGGCGCACCTTGGGTGGAACACCATCTACGACGACGTGCTACCGCAGGCAGTTCTGCAAGCGGTAGACGCGCGGGATGTTCAACAGGCTGTGAACTTCTGTCGCGATCACGGCGTGCAGCCAACAGCGCGCTCTGGTGGGCATTCCTTCCAGGGGTTTTCAACGTCTACCGGGCTGATCATCGATGTGTCGGTGCTGAACCAGGTCAGGCTGAGTCCGGATAAGCAGGCCGTGCGCATTGGTGCCGGTGCCCAACTCATTGATATCTATCAGCAACTCTTCGACGAGGCCAAGGTTGCTATTGCCGGAGGTGTCTGCCCGCTGGTCGGCATCGCCGGGCTGACCCAGGGCGGGGGTATCGGGCCGTTCAGTCGGCAGTATGGGCTCACCCTGGACCGACTGCTGGCCGCAGAAATCGTCACGGCGGATGGTCAGGTCCGTCGCATCAATGCCCACCAGGAGCCAGATCTCTTCTGGGCGATACGCGGTGGTGGTGGTGGCAATTTCGGCGTCGTGACGTCCTTCGACTTCGCCACGGTGCCGGCGGACATGATGCTCAACAATGACACGTTGGAATTCGCGTGGCGGGACGCCGAACGAGTCCTGCAGGCATTTCAGAACTGGCCTGGATCCCTCCCGGTTACCGCGCATCCGAATCTCGTCCTCGTAACCTCGACGCACGGGCCAAATGCGCAGCCCACAGTGTCGGTGGAGTTATGGCATCGCGGTCCTCGGGCCATTGGCCAGGCGTGCATCCGAGACTTCATTCGCGAAGTCGGCGTCAAACCAGTCAGTAAGTCGATTCGGCGGCAATCGTTCTTCGCGGCAGAGTTCGACGAATACTGCCTTGGCTTCACGCAGGCCCAATGTGCGCCCGTCACCCAGCCGTCTGGGGAGCTTCCACGAGTGGGCGTTGCCACGTATTCCGATATCAGCACACGACCATGGCCACGTGCAGCGAACGACGTCATCGTGGAAGAACTCGAACGTTGGCAGCGCGATCCCATTCTTCAGCCACCGGGCGTTGACTTCAATCTGCAGGCCGGCAAAGTCATCATCGAACCCCTCAACGGCGCCGTTCACGACACCCCGCCAACGGCAACTGCTTTCCCGCACCGGGGTGGCTGGCTGATCTACCAGTTCCAGTCGCGTGTTAGACCGGGCGCACCAGCAGACGTGGTGGCAGCGGGCCAAGCATGGGTGACTGGTTTCAAGTCACGATTGACCCCATGGCGAACTGGTGCCGAATACTCCAACTATGGAAACCGCGCACTCGTGAACTGGGGACCTGCCTACTACGGCGTCAACCTCCCACGTCTACGCCAGATCAAAGCAGCCCGAGATCCGGGCAACCTCTTCCGCTTCGAGCAATCCATTCGCCCAAAGGTCTGATTCCGACGAACACCCCGCCTGGCGCCAGGGCACTACCCTGACAGGGTGTTCGCAACGCTTTCCGACCGACTTGCTGGCACCTTCAAGGGGTTGCGCGGCAAAGGCCGCCTCTCCGAGGCCGATGTCGATGCCACCGTCAAGCAGATCCGCACGGCGCTCCTGGAAGCCGACGTTGCCCTGCCGGTGGTCACCTCGTTCGTGGAACAGGTACGCACGCGAGCCCTTGAGGTCACGGTCTCGGGGGCGCTGAACCCGGCCCAACAGGTGGTCAAGGTTGTCCATGAAGAACTCATCGAGGTCCTCGGCGGTAGCACTCGCAATCTGACGTTCGCCAAGACCGGTCCAACGGTGATCCTGCTTGCCGGTCTGCAAGGTTCCGGCAAGACGACGTTGGCTGGGAAACTTGCCGCTCATCTGAAAGCCGCCGGACACACGCCCCTGCTAGTGGCCGCTGACCTGCAACGCCCCAACGCGGTCGACCAGCTCACCGTGGTGGCCGAGCGGGTACAAGTGCCGGTGTTCGCTCCCGAGCCGGGCAACGGGGTGGGCGACCCCGTAAAGGTCGCCAAGCTTGGCAAGCAGCAGGCCGTGGCAAAGGTGCATGACGTCGTCATCATCGACACGGCCGGTCGACTCGCTGTGGATGAGCCGTTGATGGCTGAGTTGCGCCAGGTTCGCGACGCGGTGCAGCCAGACGAAGTGCTGTTCGTCGTGGACGCGATGATCGGCCAGGACGCGGTCCGCACCGCCGAGGAGTTCCGGGCTGGCGTTGGGTTCGACGGTGTTGTGCTGACCAAGCTCGATGGCGATGCCCGCGGCGGTGCGGCTCTGTCAGTAGTCGGCGTTACCGGAGTGCCGATCCTGTTTGCCTCGACGGGTGAGAAGCCGGCCGAGTTCGAGGTGTTTCATCCGGATCGAATGGCGTCGCGCATTCTGGACATGGGCGATGTCCTCACACTTATTGAGCAAGCCGAGCAGGTGTTCGACGCTGATCAGGCGCAGCGGATGGCTGCAAAGGTCAGCAGTGGTGACGGCTTCACGCTTGAAGATTTTTTGGAACAGATGCAGGCCATCCGCAAAATGGGGTCCTTCGGCAAATTGCTCGGCATGCTTCCTGGTGCGCAGGACATGCGTGCACAGATCGATCAAATCGACGATCGCGAACTAGACCGAGCCACCGCGATCATCCAGTCGATGACCCCCGCAGAACGACAGGACCCCAAACTCCTTAACGGCTCCCGAAGGACCCGCATTGCACGAGGCAGTGGCCATGCTGTCAGCGACGTCAATGCCCTGGTTGAGCGTTTCAACGCCGCACAGAAGATGATGCGCCAGGCTGGCAAGGGCGGCATGCCGATGATGCCCGGCATGCCCGGTGGCATGGGCATGGGTGGCAAGAAATCAAAGGGACGTAGCGCGAAGGCGAGTAAGCCCGGCAAGGGTGCCAAGGGCCGAAGCGGTAACCCAGCCAAGCGAGCAGCGCAGGACTCCGGGGTTTTGGTTGGTAGCGGTGAGCCGGACTTCAGTGCGGCTGATCTGGGCTCACTACCCCCAGAGCTTAAACGTATGCTCGGGCAGTAGAGGCTTGCTATGTATGCGCCGCAACATTTCCGGCCCGATGACGAGACCACGGGCACTTTGCTGGAGCAGGCTGTCGCTGGTCACCTCGTAACATCGACCCCGCAAGGTCCGATGGCCACCATGTTGCCTCTCGCAGTCGACCGGCCAGGCAATCGAGTCCTGGCACACATGGCCCGACAGAACCTCCAGTGGCAAACACCCTGGTATGGCGAGGCGCTGATCATCGTCCAGGGTCCACACGCCTACGTTTCGCCCTCGTGGTACCCCAGTAAAGCGGAACATGGTCGAGTCGTTCCAACGTGGAACTACGTGGTCATGCACATCACCGGCACACTACGAGTGCATGAGGACACCGCTTGGGTGAGTGATGCAGTCCGGTTCCTAACCGAGCGCCACGAGCAGCAGCGCGAGAATCCTTGGAGCATTGACGATGCGCCCCCTGCCTACCTTGCTGGTCAACTGCGCGCGATTGTGGGGATCGAAGTCGAGTTAGCTCGAGTTGAAGCGAGCGTGAAGATGAGCCAGAACAAGTCGGCGGCGGACTACGCCGGTGTGGTCGCTGGATTGACCGCGCAGGGTGATTGGGCAAGTGGCGAGGTTGCTGCGATGATGCAACATGGCGTTGGCAAGGTGGTAAGCGCCGCGCATGGTGGGCATGGTGGGCAACCCAATTCAGGCGAGTAAGGATGGTGCGGTAGTGGTCAAGATCGTCATGGTGGTGATCGGGATCGTGTTGATCTTGGTCGGCACAATCTGGTTCTTTCAGGGCATCAACATCCTTCCAGGCAGTTTCATGACCGGGGTGAGCTTCTGGGCGTTTGCTGGTGCTGGGTCGTTCATCGTGGGGCTGGTCCTGCTGCTGGCGGGAGTGCGCAAGCGCGCCAAGTCCTGATCGGCGGCCGTCGCATCGTCCGATGGCCCTTTCGTCGAACGACGTCACGATGTGCTGTGGTCTATCGTTATCGCCAATGAGCGAAGTCCCCCTGCAAGGCCAGCCCACCGCCTTTCGTTTGGCTGACCTCGCACGGGAAATCGCGCAAGTGCCACGAGTCGAAACAGAACTTCGACTTCGTTTGGTGTGGGAGTTTCTGCGCGGTGCTCAGGAGGACGGGCACCCCATGGGCCTGCTCGTCGAGCAAGAGCCTGAACCAACTGGAGATCCGCGATTTGACGCGATGCTGGCTGCGGTGGCCGAAGACCTCTGCGTGCACGAGGGCCAGGCACCTCCCGGCTGGGTATTCCGAGCTCACAGGTTTCTGCCCGTTGCCTGGTGGGTGAGCAATCTCCCATCCGCACGTGCGATGGCCCTTGTTCACGCCCCAGCGTCCTATCGTCGCCGTGGCGTCATGGTCGATCGCCACGATTTGGTCTCGGCATGACTGACGCACTTCTGGATCAACAAGCGTTGCGGCAGGCGTTTACCGCCCTCGGCGATCGGCTGGCAGCACGTAACGTCGTGGGGGAACTGCACGTGTTCGGTGGTGCTGCCATGGTGCTGGCATTTGACGCTCGGGTTGCCACCCGTGATGTCGATGCCCTGTTTGTTCCCGACACGGAGGTGATTGAGGCCGCTTGGGAGGTTGCCCAGGACTTGAAACTGCCTCGATCGTGGCTGAACAATCAGGCTTCAATTTACGTGTCCGGTCGCGCAGGTCGTGGCACGCCGGTGTTCGATCATCCCAACCTGAGAGTCCTACTGACTCCCCCCGAGCATCTGTTGGCAATGAAGGTTCGAGCGGCCAGATCCGCGCGTGATGCGGAGGACATTCGCTTACTCATGCGCCAACTCGACATTTCTGAGATTACCCAGGTGGTGACAATCGTGGAACGTTTCTTTCCCGATGAGCCACTAAGCGACCGCTCCCTCATGCTTGTCGAGGACCTGGTTGCGCGCCAGGAGCCTGGGCGCGACTAGGGCCTGTCGTCACGACTTGCGCTGAACGCTTCGCCAGGGTCGACGCTGAATTCGGCGTTGGCGGGTGCGTCTGGCACAATGGGGCCGTCCTGCCAGGGTGACGGCCCTCTACCCGTCTCCCACCGGCGGTTCATCGGTTCCAAGCGGTCGCCGTGCCCCACTCGGCGTGCCCAGCGAACCAACCCAGAACAGGAGAGCAGCCCACGTGGCAGTCAAGATCAAGTTGAAGCGTCTCGGCAAGGTGCACGCGCCGCAGTACCGAATCGTCGTCGCTGATTCGCGCACCGCGCGAAACGGTCGCTCAATCGAAGAGCTCGGTATCTACCAGCCGATGGACGATCCCAGTGTTATCCAGGTGGACTCCGACCGTGTCCAGTATTGGCTTGGTGTTGGCGCCCAGCCGACCGAGGCTGTGCAGGCAATCCTGCGAGTGACCGGCGATTGGCAGAAATTCAAGGGTCTGCCTGGCGCCGAAGGCACTCTGAAGGTGGCGCCGCCGAAGCCGAGCAAGCTCGTCGCATATGAGGCGGCCGTCAAAGAGGCTGCCACCGAGCCGAAGTCGCCAAAGCCCAAGGCCAAGGCAGTCGAGGCCGAACTCGACTCGGCACTGCAGACGCCACCCGCCCTTACGCCTGAGCAGGAAGTTGCCGCCGAGTTGGCGGCCAATGCTGAGGTCGACGCCGACGTGGCGGTAGAGGTGGCGGCCCGCGAGGCCGCCGAAGGTGTTGCGGCAGACGAAGCTGCGGTCGAGGCCCTGGAGAACATGGCCGAGGCTGCACGCGACGAGGCCTGAAATGCTCGACGAAGCACTGGGTCACCTAGTCCGCGGCATCGTGGACAACCCGGAAGACGTGGAAGTGCGGACGCGCTCGGGACGCCAGGGCAAGTCCCTGGCGGTCCGGGTGCACCCGGATGACATGGGTCGCGTTATCGGGCGCGCCGGTCGGACTGCCACTGCGCTTCGCACCGTGCTCACAGCAGTCAATGAAGGTCGCAGCATTCGCATCGACTTCCTCGAGGCCGGGGAGCGCTAGGCGCTCCTGATCCCCTCGTGCAGGTCGTCGTTGGACGCATTGGGCGCGCGCAGGGCATTCGCGGTGAAGTCAACGTCGACATCCGCACTGACGATCCGGACGAACGCTTTTCAGCCGGTGCCGTGCTGCTGAAGCAAGAACCGGGTGCGGGTGAACCAGCGGGCACGCTGACCGTTGCGGGGGTTCGTTGGCAAGGCAATCGCCTGATCTTGCACTTTGCTGGGGTTGCAGATCGAAATGCCGCAGAGGCCCTTCGCGGCGTCCTGCTGTTGGTCGATCGCGACGAGGGTGCCGACACCGGTGAACCGGATGCCTTCTACGACACTGCACTCATTGGGTGTGACGTAGTCACAATTTCAGGTCAACGGGTCGGCGCCGTCCAAGACGTCCTGCACCTGCCAGGGCAGGACGTGCTCGTAGTCCGAAGCGACGACGAGCGGGAAGTGCTCGTCCCCTTTGTAGCCGCCATTGTCCCAACGGTAGACGTGGCCAATCGTCGCATTGCTATCGATCCACCCGCAGGCTTGCTTGACGTGGAACCGTCACGGCGGGACCCGTGACCACCACCCGCATCGACGTCATCACCATTTTTCCGGATTACTTCGCACCGTTGCAGTTGTCCCTGGTGGGCAAAGCCATGACCGAGGGGATCATCGACATTCGCGTGCACGATCTGCGCGACCACACCACCGATCGCCATCGCAGTGTTGATGACACCCCATACGGCGGTGGTCCAGGCATGCTGATGAGCCCTGAGCCGTGGGGCATGGCCCTTGATGCAGTGCGCTCAGCACAGCAGGCGCCCAATCAGCGCCCCCTGTTGATCATCCCCACGCCCTCCGGAGAGCCGCTCACCCAAGAACTCGCTCACCGATGGGCTGAAACCGACTGGCTGGTCTTCGCCTGTGGTCGCTACGAGGGCATTGACGCCCGGGTCGCCCAGTACTACGGCGACGCGAAGGTGTGTCCTGACTGGGCGGGGGTGCGCGAAGTCTCGCTCGGTAACTACGTGCTCGCCGGGGGAGAGGTGGCGGCCCTGGTCATCATCGAAGCGGTCAGCAGGCTGCTGCCCGGCGTGGTTTCGAACGCTGACAGCATCACCGACGACTCCTTCGCTCTGGGTGCCATGGCAGACCTGGTGGAAGGACCGTCTTTCACCCGCCCGAGGACCTGGCGTGGGCTTGAGGTGCCAGAGGTCCTAGTGAGCGGCAACCACGAACGAATTGCTGCTTGGCGTGCTGAACAGGCACAGATCCGCACGCAATCTCGTCACCTGCGGTAGCTGACTCGTCGCTGACTCCCGGGGCGCATGAGGCAGGCGGCATATGGCAGACTGAGGCCCTCGTCACCTGCCGCAGGGGGTGACGGCGGCCAGTCGGCCGAATCGCTCACCTGACCACCGCCGCCGAGCGGTCAACGTGCGCGGGCGTCCTGTGGCGCCTGCAGGAAGTGATCATGATGAAGTCCCTCGATGCCATCGACGCAGCCTCGCTCAAGCGTGGCATTCCCACCTTCCGAGCTGGTGACACCGTCAAGGTGCACGTGCGAGTCGTGGAAGGCAACAAGACGCGTATTCAGGTTTTCCAGGGCGTGGTGATCAGCCGCCGCGGCTCCGGAATCTCCGAGTCATTCACCGTACGCAAGGTTTCCTACGGCGTCGGCGTCGAGCGCACCTTCCCTCTGCACACGCCGATCATCGAGCGAATCGAGTTGGTGAGCCGCGGCGACGTCCGCCGGGCCAAGCTCTACTACTTGCGCGACCTGCGAGGCAAGGCCGCGAAGATTCGTGAGAAGCGTGAGGCCTACGCCCAGGTGATGGAAGACGAAACGGACCTAGCCGACCTTGAGGCCCTCGAAGATCTCGCAGCGGCCCAGGCGGCCGCCGAGTCGGGCGAAGAGAGTGCCGGCGAAGATGTTGCCGAAGAACTTGAAGCCGACATCGTCGAAGACGCCGACGCAACCAACGCGGCGGAGTCAAGCGATGACGACGGGGCGAACAAGTCCTGACCGTGAAGGAGAAGAAAGACCAGCCCTGGTGGGATATCCCGGTCACCCTGCTGGTGGCCATGGGGGTGGTTCTCCTCATCACAACGTTCATCGCCAAACCGTTTTCCATCCCGTCTGGTTCCATGGAGGACACCCTTCAGGTTGGTGACCGCGTGCTCGTCAATCGCGTCGTTTATCACCTCCGCCCCATCGAGCGTGGAGACATCGTCGTATTCGACGGGTCGGGCTCTTTTGTCGAAGAGTCCGACATTCCGCAGCGCAACCCGATTGTTGGCGCACTCACTTGGGTGGGTCAGTCGTTCGGTGTTGTCCCACCGGATTCCACGGACTTCGTCAAGCGCGTGATTGGCGTTGGCGGGGACCACGTGGTCTGCTGCGACGCCGAAGGGCGAGTAACCGTCAATGACACGCCCCTTGACGAGGGGGAGTACATCTATCCCGGCGACGCGCCGAGTGAAGTTCCCTTTGATGTCATCGTTCCGGCGGGCACACTGTGGGTCATGGGTGATCACAGGTCCAACAGCGCTGACTCGCGCTTCCATCTTGGCGATCCCGGTGGTGGCATGGTGCCGGTCGACCGTGTGGTGGGTCGGACGATGAACGTGCTCTGGCCATTCGACCGCGTGCAAGCACTCCCAATCCCGCAGAACTTCGCTTCGGTCACCCCGGCGGCCAACTGATGGCAGTCTCGGCCCGAGACCGACTCAATGAACTCGGGCCACGACCCCACGGACGTGGGCGGCACCGGCGTTCAACTCGCCCGAGCGAACCAAGCGCGCCGGAGCCCAAACGGCAGCGCACCTTCGCCTCGTTTTTGCGCGAGTTCGCGATCATTGTCATTAGCGCCCTGGTGTTGTCCGCTCTGGTGCGCGCTTTCGTCATCCAGGCGTTCTATGTACCCAGTGCGTCGATGGAACAGACCCTGCTGCCCAGCGATCGGATTATCGCAGCGAAATTGACCACCAAGATCGCCGGCGTGAAGCGCGGGGAAGTGGTGGTCTTTCGGGATCCGGGCGGCTGGCTGCCGGTGCCCGAACCTGGACCGGGTGGATGGGAAGGCTTTGTTCGCGATGCGGCCACTTTCGTTGGATTGCTCCCAAGCGAATCCGGACAGGATCTCGTGAAGCGCGTCATCGGTGTGGGTGGTGACCGGATTGCCTGCTGCGACTCCCAGGGTCGCATCGTGCTCAATGGTGTGAGTTTGGATGAGCCGTATCTCAACGGGCCCACCGATCAAGTTCGATTTGACGTAACCCTGCCTCAGCAGACGCTTTTCGTGATGGGCGACAACCGCGGAGATTCGCGCGACTCACGCTTCCATCTTGAAGAACTGAACGGAGGAGTTCCCGTGGATGATGTGGTGGGCCGAGCGTTCCTGATCGCCTATCCGACTGAGCGATTCAGTAACCTGCCTGTTCCGGCCACATTTGAGAACCCTGCTTTGAGTCCAACGTCTCGCTAGGTTCGGCCTGACCTGAACTATGGCTATGCCGGTGGCTTCGTCCGCTTGACGGAAATACCAAGGGATTCACCGAGTGCTGCTTGGCGACGGTCTGCAGTCACGAGAGTGGCATGTGCACGCTGTGCGACTGCGAGAACGAGGCAGTCGACGTGACCGATGTGAAGCCCCAACTGCTGGCCCCGTCGATAAATCCACGCTGCGCCTTCAAAGTCCGCGACCGTCTCGAAGGGAATTAACGTGGCGCCAGTGACGAAGCGGCGCAGGAGTAGCCACTGACGGTCATCGCGTGCCCCCGCGAGTATCTCCATGAGGATTGGTTGGGTGTAATGAATGCCATCCCCTGCAGCGAGGCGACGACGCAGGAAGGAATCTTGATTGCGGAGGAAATCGATCCAAGCCGACGTGTCAGGGAGAAGTGGGGCTTTCATCATCCTCGTGCGCCGTTCCGAACTCCGGCAGTGAACCTGCCATGGCGAGCATTTCGCTACGACTCATGGGTTGTCCCGCGAGATGCCGCAAGGCGAGATCGACGGCATCACGCTTGGTGGAGAGGCCGTAGCGCACCATGACAATCTCGACGAGGTCATCGTCAATGTCAATGTTGGTCCGCGACATGTGTAAGACCATACACCAATATGGTGTATGGCTCTAGGGGCGAGGAAGCGGGTCCGGGCCCACGGTTTCGCGGCCTCCGCCCCACTGCCATGTCATGCCGTTTTGAACTCCGTTGGGCAGGCGGCTGATCACGAGACTCCAGCAGATTTCGCCGGCACCGGGACCGCCGTTGCCACACGAGTCGTCGTTGTTTCGCGTAAGAAAGAAGTACTTGTCGGCCCAGGCCATGGCCTTGCCCTCACCCTCGTTGCTCTCAAGAATCAAATCCTTGTTGGCGCCGGTGGCGTCGATAATCGACATGCTGACGTAAGGCTTTCCGATCCATGGATTCCACAGGTCGATTCGTTGGATGCCGCCCAGGCCACTGCCACCTTGGCGTTCGATCGGTGCCTGACCAAAGCCAATATCGGTGTAGGCGTAGGCCTGATCCTCTCCCAAGACAGGGTCGGCGCAGACTGTGGCACCTCCCGACGGAGGGATCCGACCCTTCCTGTCATATGGCTTTGTTCCTTTCATCCACTTGACGTACATCTCGTCGTCAGACCAATTGGTGATGGTCAAGTTCACTGCCCGGATAAAGACGCCACCGCTGCGCAGAGCGCAGTTCGTTTGTCCGTCCAGCATCTGTGCGTACTCCGCGGGTGCGGGTGGTGGGGTTGGTTTCGGGGCGCTGGCTACCCAGGTACCACCTTCCGCGG
>JAGWVT010000106.1 GCA_018970765.1 Actinomycetales bacterium | reverse complement strand
TCGGCTAGCGGCTCCGCATCCGGCTCAGCCTCAGGCTCGGCTAGCGGCTCCGCATCCGGGTCGGCATCGGCATCTGCCACGAAGACCAATCAGGGCCAAGGTGGCGGACCCAAGGGGGGAACATTCGCGATCATTCGCGCAGTTGACCTCTCAGGGGGCCTCAACTGGACCACTGAGGGTCAGGCCATTTGGAATAACAACTGCAATGAAGCCGACAGTTCTTCGTCGGGTGGTACCGGCTCCGGTTCGCCGACAGGCGGCTCCGGTTCGCCGACAGGCGGCGGTGGTCCCATCATCGGTGGTGGTACGCCGGTGACGACAACCGACACCAGTTCGCCAACACCGACGGTGACTACTGCGTCGGCAACACCGACCACGACCATCGCTGAGCCTGGTGTGGGTCCGACTGCAACACCGACCACAACGCTGGCTGAACCTGGCGTGGGTCCAACGGAGACTGCGTTGGGCGAGCCCGGTACAGGTCCGACAGGGGTGCCTGCGGGTGGTGGCAGCACTGCGCCTGGACTGAGGAGTTGGAGCGTGGCACTGATGGTCGCGGGTGCACTAGGCCTGCTGGCCGGTGGATTCCGTGAGATCCAGGTCCGCACTCCGGGACGTCGGTCCTAAGGCGACCACCGGTGCGTGCACCGGCTGATCGACAACCATGAAGCTGCGACCCCGCCCGGCTGAGGTGGTCTCCGCCCTGGTGAGCTTGATGTTGCTCATCGCGGTGGTCCTCACCCTGGCGGGGTCGCAGGCTGCCATGACTTCCGCCGAACCTGCGCCATTCGGCAGTCGCCAGACTGCGATTGCTGCACGCGAATCCGCCAAGCTCTCGGAAAAGATCTATGTCAATTCTGAGATACCCGTCCGGCTGCAGATTCCAGCCTTGGATATCAGTGCACGCATCCTCCCAGTCGGCACCGATCGGCAACGAAATGTGGCCGTACCGAAATCCATCGAGGACGTCGGGTGGTACCGCTATGGAGTGTCCGCGGGTACCGCGCAGGGTTCAACCGTGCTCGTTGCTCATCGAGACGGTCGCATCGGCGGGCAGGGAGTCTTCTACGACCTCGGTCAGTTGCAGCGTAATGACCGAATCATCGTCACCGACAGTGGCCGTCGTCACTGGGAGTACCGAGTAGTAGCACGCGAGCTGGTGAGCAAATCTAAGTTTGCTGTCCAAGCCGAAGACTTCTTCGAGCGCACCGGTCCGCATCGATTGACGCTCATCACCTGCGGCGGTGCCTATGTTCGTGCTGCTGGCGGCTACCAGAGCAACGTCATTGTCACGGCGCTCCCGGTGGCCCCGGAATCTGCACCGAGCAGCCGGTGAGGAGTTGCCGGACACCGGCCACATCCCCGGCCCCAAGTTGCAGTTGGTCGGTGACGATCGGGTACATGACGTTTTCTTCGCGTTGCGCGTGCCCAAGGCCGAGCACATGGCCCAGCTCGTGAACGTAGAGGCTGCGCAGTGATCGAGGATCACTTGATGCCGCGGTGAGCACGTGGTCCGTGCGAATAAGGACGTACCCGCCGGTGATCTGCCGGGTGGCTCGATCGGCCAGTGTGGGGGCGGCGTAGCCATAGACCGTGTTGACGAATGCCGGGACCACCTCGCTGCCGCGAAAGGCCACATATATATGGCGTGGTCGAGCAGGGCTGCCATCGGCAGGTCCCACCTGCAGGCCAGGTTCGTCCACGGCCATGGTTTGCAACCCCGCGAAGCGAAAGTCCAAACCGGTAGCCGCCGACCAAGTACCGAATGCGCGCTGCAAACGCGCCGTCTCCTGACTGACCTGGCTAGCGGTCAGAGTTCCGGGATCCACCGACCAGGTGACTGGCCCGGCGCACGGCGCCCACCCAGCATTGACGAGTTCGGCAATCTTGCCGCTGTAGATAGAGGTGTGATCAGCAACCACCTGTTCGGCAGTAGAACCAGCGGCCTGGACGGTAGTGGCCAATGTGCTGCCAGTCACGATGATCGCCCCTGCCGTAACGGCCACGACCAGTCTCCTGAGTGTGCGCATGCCACAAGGGTGGCTGACCGGTCATGGTCTGGACAAATGTCCAGTCAAGAACGTGCAACAAGCCCCTTAATGTGACGTACACTCCCCGCGGCCGCGCTCACACCGCTGGCCGCCTTCGGGACCTGCGCCCTCGAGACACCGACTATCGGCCCTTACGGAGGTGGTCTTGGCTGCGTGACCCTGGCTGGTGCATAGGGAAATCGATGCAATTTCCAACCAGCTAGGGAGTAACCATGCGAAGTTCGCAGCAAACTCGACCAAAAGGTCGGTGGCATGACTTGCGTACCGGCATATTCAGCGCGGGAGCAGGCATCGGAGTAATCAGCGGGATAGCGGTTGGTGGTCTTGCTGTCGCCGAACCGGCTTCGGCAACTGCTGTCGTGCAGCCCGCCGCGTCGTTTACCTCAAACGGCACGGTGATCGCGGATTGGTACTGGGTACGCGATCCTGGTCAATCGGCGACATGGGCATTTGATCTCGCCCCATTAGCCGCGGCCAGGCAGTCGAGTGTCTACCTGAACGTCAACGCGCTGGTGACCAATGGCGTCAATGGCGGTTCAGGTTTCAGCGCCACCGGAGTCAAGTTCATTGCCAGTTGCAATGGGCAGTCTCAGGTGCTCACCATGAGTTTGAACAATCCATTCAAGCCTCGGGACCCCGCGGATTCCGCCGGAGTGGGGTATCCGGCCTACGGCTCCAGCAGCGCGGCGGTCAACCTGAAGCGCTTCCCTGGGTGCACCACGCTTTCGGTGAGCACGGCAGCGCCGTATCCCTCCGGTCGCCACGCGGCCTTCCGGCAGGACTCCGCGGTCCTGGGCTTCAGTCGCTAACGCTCGCTTCGACACCTGCCACTGGCCCACGTGGATAGGTCGCGTGGGCCAGTAGCAGGACCAAACGCACCATGTCACCGGCGACGGAGTACGGTTCGCCTAACCGCTTAGTGGAGGCTCCTGTGGGTTGGATCGTACTTGGCATCGTCGTAGTCCTGATCGTGCTCCTCCTGCTGTTCGGAGTGACCCAGTTCAACAAGTTGCGTCGGCTTGATCAACTCTGTATCGGCTCGTTCGCCGATATCGACACGCTGTTAACCAAACGTGCCGACCTTGTCCCCAACCTGGTGGAGACCGTGTCGGGGGCTAAGGAGTTCGAAGCCTCGACTCTCCAAGCGGTGACAAATGCCCGTACCGCAACGATGAAGGCCACCGACATGAACGCCAAAGCTCAGGCTGATAACGCGTTGACGAGCGCCCTTGGGAAGTTGTTCGCCGTCGCCGAGGCCTATCCGCAACTCACTGCGACGGCGAACTTTGGCCAACTCCAGACACAACTCGCCGAGATCGAGACGCAACTGCAATTCGCGCGGCAGTTCTACAACGACACAGTTGTGCAATTGAATACCGCCCTACGAACGATTCCTTCCATGTGGTTCGCCGGAATCGCCAGCGTCAACCAGCGGCAGGTTTACGAAGAGGCAGATGCAGCCAGGCGTGGCGCGCCGAAGGTGGAGTTCTGACCAGGCCTCGGGCGGGGCAAGTTTTGACGAGGGGGCTCATCGGTTTCCTAGTCTTCGCCGGCACGTTTGCCTTCGCGGGAATTGGCGCCACACCAGCACAGGCGGAGGACTTCGAGGCCATCACCAACTACAGCGTGGTCGCAGAGGTCGCTCCCGATTCTTCGATGACCATCACTGAGGAGATCACCTGGGATCCGGGGCCTAATGAGCGCCGCGGCATCATCCGTGACCTCGTCACCGAAGACACTCTCGAGGGCGGCATGCGCCGCATATACGGCGTGGAACTGCTGTCAGTCACGCGAGACGGCGCCGCAGTGACGTACACCGAGGACGCCACGAACGGGCGCCTATCGCTACGAATCGGCGACGAGGACATCATCATCACCGGACCGCACACCTTTCGTATCCAGTACCGAGTCACCGATGCACTCGACGTCCTGACTGCCCAGGATCTGGCTGCTGGTGCTCCACCTGAGGTCCAGCCGGGTGACGTGGAGTTGTACTGGGACTTTATCGGCAAGGACTGGACCTTTCCAGTGCTCAAGGGGTCGGTAACGATCCTTGGGCCTGCTCCGGCGCTCGCCGCTGAGTGCTATGCGGAAACCACCTCGACGACCGAGTGCCGAGTCAATCTCAACGGTGGTCCGAATGGTGCAACGACAATGCAGGCCGATCTTGATTCCCCGGGTGGGCTGACCGGCGTGATCGCCTGGGAACCGGGAGCCTTTACCAGTATCGCGCCAGCTAACGTTCAGATCAGCCAAGAAGAGCAGGCGGCGCAACGCACTGGAACTATGGCCAGCATCTTGGCGCCGTTGTGCTTACTTGGTGTACTCGGCGCCATCGTTACCGCAATTTTCATGCGCCGCCGGAATCGCGGTACACCCATCGATGCCACTCCGGTTCGATACACACCACCCGATGGGCTTCGTCCGGCGCAGATTGAGGCTGGTCTGCAGAACACCGTTTCCAGTCGAGGCGTGGTTGCAACCCTGGTGGATCTCGCCGCGCGTGGGCACATCGTCATGAAGGAGGAGGAAGCTCGCGCTTTCCATCGAGAAGGCATGGAGTTGACCTGGACCGGAGCGGGTAAGGACGCGCTTCGGGACTGGGAGGAGCACCTGCTTGCGGCAGTTTTCAAGGGACAACCCACCGCACTCATAGAGGGCTACGACCCGATTTTGGTCGAGGCAGTCAGCGATACACGTACAAAGCTCTCGCAGGAAGCACGAAACACCGGCCGCTACAACGAACGGGGCACGCGCCCGGATCGACCGTACAAAATTGCCGTGACCGCCGGTCTTGCCGCGCTCTTCGTCATGGTTTTCTTGGCGGCGTTCCTGAGTGAAACGCCTGGTGCGTCACTATTCGTGGTGACCCTGCTCGGACTTCCAGCGGTGGCCTGCATCATCGGTGGCGGAATAGGAGCAGCGATCACCCCGCGGCAGCAGTCGCAAAGCTCGGCGAAGTTCATTGCCGAGGCAGAAGGGTTCAAGCGGCTGTTGGCCACTGACTCCGCTGACGCACGTCGCGATTTCGCCACCCGCATGAACCTCACCCCCGCTGCACTGTTCGCGACCTACTTCCCCTACGCAATCGTCTTCGACCTCGAGGACACCTGGATCAAGAACTTCCCAGACTTACGCCCCGAAGATTTGTATCCGTTCGGCATTTACGCCATGAGCGCAGGCAACCTCTACTCGCGAATGGGTGCATTGACCTCGTCGATTACCAGCGCGACGACAACTCGATCCAGCGGATCAGGATTCGGCGGTGGCGGCGGGGGTAGCGGTGGAGGTGGCGGCGGTGGCGGTGGCAGTTCTTTCTGAGTGCCCACTTCGCCTCGTCAC
>JAGWVT010000003.1 GCA_018970765.1 Actinomycetales bacterium | reverse complement strand
GCAATATTCCCCACTGCTGCCTCCCGTAGGAGTCTGGGCCGTGTCTCAGTCCCAGTGTGGCCGGTCGCCCTCTCAGGCCGGCTACCCGTCGTCGCCTTGGTGAGCCGTTACCTCACCAACAAGCTGATAGGCCGCGGGCCCATCCCTGACCGAAAAACTTTCCAACCCCGCAGATGCCTGCAGGGTTCGTATTCGGTATTAGCTCCTCTTTCGAGGAGTTATCCCGAAGTCAGGGGCAGGTTGCCCACGTGTTACTCACCCGTTCGCCACTGATCACCGGAGCAAGCTCCGGGTCACCGTTCGACTTGCATGTGTTAAGCACGCCGCCAGCGTTCGTCCTGAGCCAGGATCAAACTCTCCATTCATGAATGTGAGTTGTGAAACTGGCAGACAGAGCTAGTTGCTTCTGTCAACCAAAGGAACCGCCTGATGTGCTGTTACCAACCCACCAGGACGGGGTTTTTTGGCATTGACATGTGACACACTGTTGAGTTCTCAAGGAGCGGGCGCGCCAGAACCGGCCTCTCGGCCGGAATCAGGGCAACGTTCCGATGGTACCGATCATGACTCTTTCGGTCAAATCGCCCGCGACTGGCCGGAGTCCGTCCATTCCTCGCCGGGAGCGCAACTGTAGGCGGTCAGGTCCGCAAGGTCAAATCCGGTCCCCCTCGCCAACCCGTACCCCCGCCATGGACTTGCGTCCGCGGCGAAGAACCAGCCATGAACCATGCAGCAGGTCCGTCACCAACGGCCGGTAGCCAACGGCCTGACACCGCACATTGTTGATGTAGGCGCCACCTTCCTCGATGGTGCGGCGCGCTGCCTGCTTGCTCGTCACCAGCCCCGCTCGAACAAAGAGATCCTCCACCGTCGGCAACTCTCCATCGGAAATCTCCTCTGGCTCCACGACCGCGTGTGGTGCGGTCATCAGGGCCGCCTGCAGTGTCATCGCTGGAATATCCGCCAAGCTCCCCTGCCCGAACAAGGCAAGTCCAGCGGACTCGGCGGCCCGAGTTTCGGCTTCGCCATGCACGAGGGACGTAATCTCACGCGCCAAGGCTCGCTGTGCAGCCCGCTCCTGTGGCCGCTCTTGGCTGACCACGATCAACTCGGCTATCTCCTCCACCGGGGCGAAGCTGAAGGTGCGCAGCAGAGTCGATACATCACGATCATCAGAGTTCAACCAGAATTGAAAGAAGGCGTACGGGCTGGTCAGGGCGGGATCAAGCCACACGGTGCCGGACTCAGTCTTGCCGAATTTCGTGCCGTCCGCCTTCGTCAGCAGTGGTGTGGTCAATGCATGGACATGGTCGCCGGTCACCCGTCGAATCAGATCCGCGCCGGCAGTGATGTTGCCCCACTGGTCTGAGCCCCCGGTTTGCAGCGAGCAGCCATAGCGACGATGCAGTTCGAGGTAGTCCAGTGACTGGAGGAGTTGGTAACTGAACTCCGTGTAGGAAATCCCACCGCCGGCCAATCGCGCTGCCACGGCCTCACGGTCGAGCATGCGGTTAACGCTGAAGTGCTTGCCGATGTCGCGCAAAAAATCTAGAACTTCCAGGCCGTCGGTCCAGTCGAGATTGTTGACCGCGATCGCGGCGTTCGACCCGGAGAAGTCGTAGAACCGTTCAAGCTGGCTGCGGATGCGTTCCACCCATCCGGAGACCAAATCGCGATCGTTGAGCTGTCGCTCCCCTGAAGCCTTCGGGTCTCCGATCAGCCCAGTAGCACCACCCACAAGAGCCAGTGGCCGGTGGCCGGCGATCTGAAATCGGCGGACGGTCAGGATCTGGCTGAGGTTGCCTAGATGCAGACTCGGTGCGGTGGGGTCGAAACCGCAGTACAGCGTGAGCATGCCTTGGTCCAACTCGGCACGCAGGGCACCAATATCGGTGGATTGAGCGACGAGATCACGTGCCAGGAGGTCCTCGATAACTGCACTACTCACGGGCCAACCTTGACACACCCTTGGCGCGACTCCTGGGCTGATGGGGCCGATAGGCGCTCACCGCGGGTTCATCGGCGAGGTAGAACCGCCAAGGAATCAAAGCGCCAGCACCGCCAACTCCAGTGCGCGGTGAGGAGGCCCACGAAATAAGCGGTGCAGCCAGTTGCAGGAGTAATGGCGACTCGGGAGCCAAAAGATCAATGCCGTTGTGGCGCCCGTCGATTCCCAGAGCCTTCGTGAGCCTGGCTGGCCCCCTTGCGAGATCTCGGTCTGTGCTGCCAGACCTGCGACGACGTGCCAGCTCGACCCCCGACTGCACCTGTGCGGCGCGGATGAGCACCGCCCCCGCGCTCCCAACAGGACCAGTGGTGACGTTTACGCACCAGTGCATGCCGTAGGTGAAGTACACGTAGGCATGGCCAGCGTCGCCAAACATCGCGCTATTCCTCGGCGTCTGGCCTCGAAAGGCATGCGAGCCCGGGTCTTCATTGGCGCCACCGTAGGCCTCGACTTCGACGATGCGTGCGACGACTTCGCCGCTATCGCTGTAGGAGCGCAACTGCGCACCCAGCAACCGCGGTGCGACCTGATGCACAGGTCCCCGCAAGAGTCGGCGCGCACGCATGTTAGAAAGTTACGAGCGGCCGAGCACCCCAAGCTTCATCATTGCTGATTACGGTCTGGAGAGCGGTCAACTGCCGGCGAACTGCGGCCGGAGCCGTACCGCTCACGCCATCTCGGGCGGCCATTGAGCCAGTCACAGACAGCACTTCGCGAACTTGCGGTGTGAGCGCGGGATGAATGGCTGAAAAATCTGCGTCCGTGAGTTCCCACAGCTGGCAACTGTTCTGCTCGGCCACACGCACGCATGTTCCCGCGGCTTCGTGAGCAAGGCGGAAGGGCACGCCCTGTCTCACCAGCCATTCGGCAATATCCGTCGCCAGGGCATGCCCGTGCGCGGCACCGGCACTGACGGTCTCAGGGTGGAATTCCAGGGTGCGAATGAGTCCGCTCAACGCCGGCAGGATCAGCACCAGTTGGTCGACAGAGTCGAAAACGGGCGGCTTGTCTTCCTGCAAATCGCGGTTGTAGGCGAATGGCAGACCCTTCAGGACTGCGAGCAGGCCCGTCAGGTTACCGATGAGACGCCCTGATTTGCCGCGGGCTAACTCAGCGACATCCGGGTTCTTCTTCTGCGGCATGATCGACGAACCCGTTGCCCAGGCGTCATCGAGACTTGCCCAACCGAACTCGGTTGAGGTCCACAGGACGATCTCCTCTCCCAGTCTGGAGAGGTGGATCCCGATCATCGCCGCGCAGAAACAGAACTCTGCGGCCCAATCCCGATCACTCACTGCGTCGATGGAGTTCGGGACGACACCTTCGAAGCCCAGTTCCTGGGCCACAACCGATGAATCCAGGCCGAGACTTGTACCGGCCAATGCACCCGCTCCCAGTGGGGATTGCGCGACTCGATCGTCCCAGTCGCGCAGACGATCGACATCGCGTGCCAGGGCGTGGACATGCTTGGCAAGCTCATGGCCGAGCGATACCGGCTGGGCGTGCTGGAGATGGGTAAACCCAGGGGCAGACAGGTCAACGTGACGGTTCGCCTGCTCAAGCAGTGCGCGCTGCAGCCCACAAATGAGTACCACCAGCAGGCGCGCCTGGTCACGCAGGTACATGCGAAAGTCCGTGGCCACCTGGTCGTTTCGGCTCCGGCCAGCTCGTACACGTCCACCCAACTCGCCCAGCCGCTCTAGCAGTTGGCGCTCGATGGCGGTATGGATGTCTTCATCTCGCGCGTCAGGCTGCAACGACCCGCTAGCGATTTCAGTTGCAAGGTCCGCGAGCGTGGACAGCAACAACCCCGCATCGTGGTCTGTGAGCACGCCCGCTCGCTGCAGAGCGCGCACGTGCGCACAGGTCTGCGCGATGTCATAGGGCGCTAGCCGAAAATCCACCTCAATGCTTCGACTGAGATCCTCCATGGCTCTGGCCGGATCCGTGGCGAACCGGCCGCCCCAGAGGCGACCGCTACTACCTGCCGCGCTGTCCACCGGTGGCTCCTTTCGTGTGCGATATTTCGGCACCATTGAGCAGCGCACTCGCGAGCGCGGTGGCCTTGGCGGGCGTACGGACGACAACGAGAACCGTGTCATCACCGGCCACGGTACCCACAACATCCGTGAGACCTCCGCGGTCCAGGGCACCGGCCAGGTATTGGGCGGCACCCGGGGGCGTGCGCAAGACCACGATGTTTCCTGCCGCCTCGGCACTGACCAGAACCTCATGGGCAATGTGATGCACTGAAGTACTTCGTGCTGCAGGCAGGACCGGACCACCGTCATCGATCATCTCGGGCAGCAGGTAACCCACGGAACCATCGGCGTCAATGGTGCGAACTGCGCCGATACTGAGCAGATCACGGGAGACGGTTGCCTGCGTGACGCTGTAGCCCTCCCGATGCAGCGCCTGTCGCAGGTCCTCCTGCGTATGTACACCACCGGCAGTAATCAGCGCTCGAATCCGGGCTCGTCGAGCCGTCATCGTGTTCGGCTCGGTTCTCATAGCGACCGCATTACCTTGGCACTCCGACTGGCTCGGACGATATTGGCAAGCAGGTGAGCACCCGAAGCCATCGTGCAGCAAATTCCTGCACGTCGACCTCGTTCAGGATCAGGGGCGGGGCAAGGCGGATCGCATCGGGCGCCACGGCATTGACAAGAATCCCGTGGACCCGCGCCTGCTCCTCGACTGCGGCGGCCGGCACTTGACCGAGCTCAGCGGCACGAAGCAGGCCTCGACCCCGAACCCCGGTGACGACGGACTGGCCCGGCGGCACTAGCGCTGTGGCAAGTTGCTCACCTACCCGACTGACCTGCGCCAGCAGATCCTGTTCTTCGATGCTGGTGAGCACGGCAAGTGCCGCAGCAGCGCACACCGGATTGCCACCGAATGTCGACCCATGCGTACCCGGGGTGAGCAGGGCTGCCGCTGCACCGACCGCGATACAGGCACCGATTGGCAGTCCCCCGCCTAAACCCTTGGCAAGTGTGATGACATCCGGACGCAAATCTTCATGTTGAAATGCGAACCACCTGCCCGTGCGAGCGATGCCAGTTTGAACTTCGTCCAGCATGAATAGCGCGCCGTGCGCGTGCGCAAGATCCTGTGCAGTCGCCAGATAGCCAGCTGGAGGGACGATGATGCCGCCCTCACCTTGGATTGGTTCTAACACCACAGCCGCGGTGCGCTCGTCAATCGCAGCAGCTAGCGCCGTGACGTCACCGAAGGGCACGACCTGCACCTCACCAGGTAGCGGCTGGAACGGTTCCTGCTTCGCAGGCTGCGCGGTCCAGGAAAGTGCGCCGATGGTGCGGCCATGAAAGGCACCTTGCGCCACGATGACCTTCGGTCGCTTGGTCAGTCGCGCGATCTTGAAGGCAGCCTCGTTGGCTTCGGCCCCGGAGTTACAGAAGAACACTCGCCCACCATCCGCGGCAGCCGCACCCAGCAGCGTGAGCAGTCGTTCCGCCAACAGCATCGCCGGATCGCTGGCGGCGAGGTTACTGACGTGACCCAGCTTGCGCATCTGCTGCTCCACGGCCTTGATCAGCCCGGGGTGAGCGTGACCCAGCGCGTTGACCGCGATACCGGCGAGCATGTCGAGGTACTCGTTGCCATCGCTGTCCCAGACTCGAACACCGCGTCCGCGCACGAGACGGATCGGTGGCGTCGCGTAGTTGTGCATCATGACTTTCGACCAGTAGTCGGGCCAGCGCTCAGCCCACGGATCTGAGGAGTCCACCGCGGGCGCCAAGCGAGGACGTGAACTGGCGCCAATGCGTGTGCCATCACCTGCACCAGCCAGGCACCGCCCGAGCGCTCCCGCCGGCCGACCGTCGACGACATAGGCCTCTGGCACTCCGGCTTGCAGGGCATGGAGGCAGCCGGCAAGTTTGGGAATCATGCCGTCTTGAAGAGTGGGCAGCAGCTCATTTAGCTCTTGGAAACTGACATCGGTGAGCAGGCTGGACTCATCCGGCCAATTGCCGTAGATGCCCGCAACGTTCGTCATCACCACGAGCGCGCGCGCCCCGATCGCCGCGGCGATGGCACCAGCGACCATGTCGGCGTTGACGTTGAGCAACTGGCGACCAGCCGCAGCGTCCGTGACATCCACATTCGCGGCCAGGCTTGATACCACGGGAAGAAACCCGGCCTGCAGCAGTTCGCTCAGCATGTCGGCGTCGACAAGTGGGGTGTCGCCTACCAGCCCCAGTGCTGGGTCGAGCACACGTGAGGCCAACATGTGCGCTTGATGCCGGCCGGCATTTGCGCCACTGAGTCCAACCGCCGAAACCCCGACCGCACCTAGGCGCATCAGCAAATC
This sequence comes from Actinomycetales bacterium, assembly GCA_018970765.1. Lineage (GTDB taxonomy): Bacteria > Actinomycetota > Actinomycetes > S36-B12 > S36-B12 > REEB426. The sequence goes on along the minus strand of JAGWVT010000003.1, from coordinate 91,374 downwards.
AGGTTGTACGGCACCAAGCAGGACCTGTTGGACGACTTCCAAGACCTCGGGTGTGGTGACCCGAAGCCCGCGCTCAAAGGTCGACTCAATGCCCTGGGCCGCCAGGGTTGCATCGATCTGCGGACCGCCGCCGTGAACGAGCACGACTTTGGTTCCTGATCCCAGGACCGCGGCCAGATCTGCGACGAAGGCGTCGCGGTGAGCCGCGTGAGTCATGGCATGGCCGCCGTACTTCACGACGATGACGTCATCACATCCCGCGGTGGCCGTGGTCATGTCGCGTAAGCCGAGTTCTCGTGCACATATGCGGCCGTGAGATCGTTGGTGAGCACGGTGGCTTCCTCGGCACCGGCGTGCAGGGCGATAACGATTTCGACTTGCCGTGCCGTCAGATCGACTAGGTCGCGGTCCTCACCAATGCCGCCTTGGCGACAGACCCAAACTCCATTGATCGCCACATCGACACGATCGGGGTCGAAGCTCGCCTGCGTAGTACCTGCCGCTGCGAGCACCCGTCCCCAGTTCGGGTCTTCGCCGCCAATTGCGCATTTCAGCAGATTGCTGCGCGCCACGGCACGCGCCACCGCCAGCGCATCGTCCTCGGACAACGCCGACGTAACCGTGACAGTGATGTCCTTGGAGGATCCCTCGGCATCTGCGATGAGTTGCTTGGCAAGGTCGGCACAGGCTCCAAGCAGCAGTTCCTGGAACAGATGTTGTGACGGCCGCACGTTACTTGCTCCGCTGGCCATCAGGATCACCGTGTCATTCGTCGACATGCAGCCATCGGAGTCGATGCGGTCAAAGGAACGGCTCGTTGCGTACCGCAAAGCCTGATTTAGGTCGATCCCGGTGAGATTCGCGTCCGTGGTAACCACGACGATCATCGTCGCCAAGCCTGGTGCCAGCATGCCAGCCCCTTTGGCCATTCCACCAATGCGCAACCCACCATCCTCAATGGCCACGGACTTGGGGCGACTATCCGTGGTCATGATTGCCTCCGCTGCCGCAGCACCACCGTCGGAACGCAGTTGCTCAACCGCCATCGAAACACCGTCAAGGAGGTTCGCCATCGGCAGGCGCGTCCCGATCAGGCCCGTAGAACACACGGCTATATCAAGCGCGCTCACGCCCAGGCAGGCGGCGGCATGTTCAGCGGTTGCATGCGAGTCCTGGAATCCTGGCGCGCCAGTGCATGCGTTCGCACCGCCAGAGTTGATCACCACAGCTCGCAGCCGACCATCGGCGGCGACCTGTTGCGTCCACAGCACCGGGGCGGCCTGAAAGCGGTTTGAAGTCAGCACCGCGGCTGCCTGGTCACTTGGACCGTCATTCACGACCACTGCCAGGTCGCGTGCACCGCTGGGCTTGATCCCGCAGGCAATGCCCGCCGCTCGAAATCCCTTTGGCCAGGTGGCGGTCACGGAGCGACACCGTTGGCGCTCAGTCCCCATCCCTGGGGGTATCCGCACATGAGATTGGCATTCTGCAGTGCCTGGCCTGCCGCGCCCTTCCCGAGGTTATCGATGGCACTCACGACGATGACACGCTGTACGTGTTCGTCTACGGCGACCTGCAGGATCGCGCTGTTGCTTCCCAAGACGTCCGCCGATCGTGGCCATTGATCAACTTCGAGCACGTGTACGAATTCCTCTTCTTGGTAGGCCTGATCGAGGCAGGCACGCACTTGCTGTAGTCCAACACCGGCGTTGACCGCCAAGGGTGCGGTTGAGGTGGCCACAATCCCTCGTGACATCGGAGCCAAGAGCGGCGTAAAGGACAACGACACCGGCCTGCCGGACGCTGCATCGCTGAGGAGTTGCTCGACTTCCGGCGTGTGCTGGTGTACTCCCCCAACTTTGTAGGCCGACATGGATCCCATGACTTCGGAGGCCAGGAGCCCTTGGGTTGGACTTCTGCCAGCGCCGGACGTTCCGGATGCAGCGACTACCACGATGTCTTGGAGTGCTACCAGGCCAGCAGCGACCAGTGGATGCAATGCGAGCAGGATCGCGGTCGCATAGCAGCCTGGATTGGCCACTCGGGCAGAGTTAGCAACCGCCTGGCGCGCACCGGGGAGTTCGGGAAGACCGTAGGTCCAAGTCCCAGCATGCGGTCGCCCATAGAAGCGCTCCCAACTTGCTGCGTCAGACAGGCGGAAATCGGCACCGAGGTCAACGATCTTGGTTGACGCCGGCAATGCCGCCGCCAGCGCCGCCGATTCGCCGTGCGGCAGTGCTATGAACACAAGGTCGCAGCCTTGAAACGACGACGGAACCGCGGGAAGCAGGACGAGATCCTGTCGGCCCTGAAGGTTGGGATGGACACTGCCAAGAGTTTGCCCAGCCTGTGAATGGCCAGCTACCACAGCAACGGTGAACTCTGGGTGATTCGCGAGCAGCCGAAGGAGCTCACCGCCCGCGTAGCCCGACGCCCCGGCTACACCAACCCGATGGCCACCCATGGGTTAACTATACGCATATGCACATATTGAGATCAGCGCAGGCGTGCACCGTGGTCCTGCTCCACCGCCGCCAGAGCCCCCTGACGTGCCGCGACAATCTCATCCGCGCTCAAGGTCCGGTCCTTCGCGCGTAGGCGCAGGCCGAACGCGAGCGACCGATGGCCTTGGGGTACCTGGGGCCCGGCGTAGACGTCGAACAGTCGTACCGACTCAAGCAGCGGGCCCGCGCCGCGTATCAGGCTCGCAGCAACATCGGCCGCGGCAACCTGATCAGGGACAACCAGAGCAAGATCCTCTTTGGCCACCGGATGTGTGCTGATCTGCGGTGCCAGGCGGATTTCACCACTCATTGCCAGCATTGCATCGAGGTCAACTTCGAAGCCACAACTCCTCGCCGGCAGACCGAGGCGTTCGCAGGTGCGCGGGTGAAGCTCCCCGGCCGCCCCGATCATCACGGCCCCCGTGTTGGAAGCGGTGTTGGAAGCAGTGTTGGAACCAGTGTTGGAACCAGTGTTGGACAATCCCCCCGCCGGGGTGATCGCAATAGCTGCGCAGCGTCCTGGGTGGAAGGCTGCATTCGCACCGGGTTGCACGTGGATGTCGAGCCCCAGAGCAGCTGCCACCGCTTGGACGCATGCGACAGCATCCGCCCAGTCATAGGGGCGGGCGCTCCCCCACCACCCGGCATTGCTGGCCGAACCGATGAGAAGTCCGGCAACCCCTTGGTGCTGCTCAGGCAGTGTCGCCTCGAGTGCCGACCAAGCATCGGCGCTCGGCGGCCCCTCGGTACTCAACGTCACGCGGGCGCCGTTCCCGCCGCCGCGAAAGACGCTGCCCATTTCGAAGATCGCGAGATCACTGTTGCCGCGCGCCAGGTTTCGGCGCGCAGCCCCGGCCAATCCGGCCAGGAGGACCGAGCGCAAGTACGGCTCGGATTCTGAGATTGGATTGGCGAGCCTGGTGTTCGGCCTCAGAGCGCTTTCTTCAGTCAATCCGAGGGCATCCGCTTCGTCCTCGCCCATGAACGGGTAGGTAAGCACCTCGATAAGCCCGGTGCCGGCCAGCGCCATCCCGACCCTGCGACGCAACCGCTGTTGGAGGGTTAAACCCCGACCAGCCGGTGCGACGGGAAGGGTTGCCGGGATCGCGTCATAGCCGATGATCCGAAGGACCTCCTCAACCAGATCTGCTGGGTCTCGCAGATCTGGTCGCCAAGTGGGCGGGTGCACCTGGAGATGGACACCCTCGGCATCGAGAAGTTCGCAGCCAATAGAGCGCAGAATCGACATGACTTGACCGCGTTCGATTGGCATACCTGCGACACGGGCTGGATCATCGAGATCGAATGCCACGCTGATCTGTGGCGTCGGAGCCTCAAGCGCGGTCATACCGCAGTAGTGGCCGCCGCCGAATTCCAGCAACAGGGCAGCGGCACGTGCCGAGGCAAACGGCGCCAACATGCGATCTACACCACGTTCGAATCGGCGCGAAGCTTCGGTACTGAGGCGATGTCTCCGGGCAGCACGAGCGATTACTCGCGGATCGAAGTAGGCCGCTTCGAGCGCTATCGCCGTTGTCTGCTCGTCAATCTCAGAGTCCAAACCACCCATCACACCCGCTAGCCCAAGCGGCCGTCGATCATCGGTTATCACAAGATCCTCAGCCGTGAGAACTCGATCTACGTGGTCAAGGGTCGTGAAGTGCTGGCCGTCTCGGGCGCGTGCGGCACGAATTGGTCCGCTGATCTTGTTCAAATCGAATGCGTGCAGGGGCTGCCCAAGTTCCAGCATCACATAGTTCGTGACGTCAACCGCCAATGAAATTGGGCGCATGCCACAGGCCTGCAAGCGACTGCGCATCCAGTCAGGTGTCGGTGCAGACGGATCGAAATCAACGATGGTACGAAGAGTAAAGAGTGGGCAGGCCTCAAGGTCCTCGCTTCCACACTCCGCGGGCGTTCGCTCCTGACTCGGTGCCGGAAGCTGCGGATCTGCCAATGCTGGGTCGGCGAAGGGTTGGCCAAAAGCGACTGCCAGTTCGCGTGCGAGTCCCCTAATCGACAAGGCATAGCCACGGTCCGGGGTCACCGCGATGTCCAGGATCTCTTCGCCGATACCTAGCAGGCTGTTGGCAACTGTGCCTGGCGCACCGGCTGCGTCCGGCAAGACCAGGATGCCTTCGTGTTCAGCACTGAGTCCCAGTTCGCGCTCCGAGCAGATCATGCCGTCCGACGTGTGACCGTAGGTCTTGCGCGCCGTGATGGTGAAGTCACCTGGCAGCACGGTTCCCGGAAGTGCCACAACAACGAGGTCCCCAGCTGTGAAGTTTCGCGCACCGCAGATGATGCCTCTCGGATCCTTCTCACCGATATCCACTTGACACCAACGAATCGGCTTTCGGAACTCGGTAAGTTCCTCAACACTGACCACACGACCGATAACCACATCTCCGCGCAGTCCAATGCCGACCTGCTCGACAGCCTCGACCTCCAGACCGGCGCTGATCAGTCGCTCTGCCATCTGTCGGCCAGTCACCGACTCAGGAAGGTCGGCCATTTCGCGGAGCCACGTCACTGGCGCACGCATCAGCTCTCCATCCCATAGGCTCGGGTGAATCGGACATCACCCTCGACGATGTCACGCATATCGGTAACCCCACTGCGGATCATCAACGTCCGTTCAATGCCCATTCCGAACGCAAATCCTCGGTAGGAGCTGGTGTCGATCCCGGCGGCCGTCAGCACCTTCGGATTGACCATGCCGCACCCGCCCCACTCGATCCACCCTTCGCTCCCGCACGTTCGGCACGGGTTGGCGGGGTCCCCGACTGAAGCGCCGCGACAGACGAAACACTGCACGTCCAATTCAGCACTGGGTTCGGTAAAGGGGAAATACGACGGTCGCAGCCGAGTAACAATTCCTGGACCGAACATCACAGCAGCAAAATGATCGAGGGTTCCTTTCAGGTCTGCCATCGTAATGTCACGATCAACGGCAAGACCTTCGACTTGGTGGAACACCGGAGTGTGGGTGGCGTCCAACTCGTCCGTTCGGTACACGCGCCCCGGCGCGATTACGTAGACCGGCAGAGGACGAGCCAGAAGTGCGCGGATTTGGATCGGTGATGTCTGAGTACGCAGGACTACGCCGCTTTCCGGTGACTCTACGAAAAAGGTGTCTTGCATGCTGCGCGCAGGATGGTCCGCCGGCACATTCAGTGCGTCGAAGTTCACCCACTCGGCCTCGGCCTCGGGCCCTTCGGCAACCTCGTAGCCCATGGCAACAAAAACGTCTGCGATGCGATCCATCAACGTGGTCAACGGATGCCGTGCGCCGCTGGAGGTCCGATCTGTGGGCATCGTGACATCAACGGCTTCCAGCGCCAGAACTGAGGCATCCCGCGCAATTTCCAGTACTGCCTGACGCTCCACCAGCGCCTGCTGCACACGGGCCCGCGCCTGACCAACCCGCCGACCAGCATCAGCCTTGGCCGCGGGCGGCAAGGCACCGATCTCGCGATTGGCGAGAGCCAGCGGGGAACGATCACCTGCATGAGCAAGCCGTGCTGCCTTCAGTGCCTCGAGGTCTGCTGCCTGCTCAATTGCGCCCATAGCTTGCGCCACCATCGCCTCAACCTCAGCGTCATTGAGCGCTACAACTTGCTTCGGGTCAAAGGAGGTGTTTGGGCCAGACACCCCGAAAGTATCCCAGAACGGCTAAATGCACTAGCGGCCGAGGATCGCCTCCGCGAGTTGCTGGGCACTGGCTTCGAGATCCCCAACTCCGGTGATGGTGAGATCGGGGTTGTTCGGAAGCTCATAGGCCTGTCCGACGCCCGTCATGTTCGGCAGGCTGCCCGCTGCAGCTTTCGCATACAACCCCTTTGGGTCACGTTCGGCGCAGACTTCTACCGGCGTATCCACGTAGACCTCAAGGAACGAACCGGGTTCGAACAGGGCCTTCGCGGTCTCGCGATCTGACCGATAGGGAGACACGAGAGCAACGAGAACCACCAGTCCAGCATCGTGCATGAGCCGCGCAACCTCCGCGACGCGCCGCACATTCTCGGCCCGATCCTCCGGCGTAAACCCGAGATCTTTGTTCAATCCGGTACGTACATTGTCGCCATCCAAGACGTAGCAGTGCACACCTTGGGCGTGCAATCGCCGCACCACGGCATCAGCGATCGTCGACTTACCTGAACCAGGAAGACCGGTGAGCCAGGCAACGCGCGCGGGATGACCCATCAGTCGAACGCGAGCTTCGTGGTCAATGTCGTAGGCGTGCGGCACGACGTTGAAGGAACGACGCATGGCATGTCGAACCAGACCCGCGGCAACAGTGTCGGCGGTGACTCGATCGACTAACAAGAACCCACCGGTATCCCGGCAGAGTGCATAAGGGTCGAGCGGGATAGGGCGGTCCGTGGCAACCTCGGCGCGCCCGATGTCATTCATTTCTAGTATCCGAGCCGCATGCTCATGACCGGTGACGACGTCGAGGCGGTAGCGCACGGAGGTGACCGTTGCGGGGACGGACTGAGGACCACTCACGAGCAAATAGCTGCGGCCATGAGCCAGTGGTTCCTCCCCCAACCACACGAGGTCCACGCTGAAACGATCGGCGGGCTGCACTCCCTCTGGCCCATCTGCGGCCAGAAGATCACCGCGTGTGACATCGACCTCGTGGTCAAGGGTGATGGTGACAGCATCGCCCGCTTCTGCCCGATCGCGGTCCCCGTTGAATGTGACGATTCGCTCGACGACGGCCGTCCGGCCAGAGTCGGCCACCTGCACCTTCATACCAGGGGTAACTTCGCCGGCAGAAATAGTGCCGGCGTATCCGCGAAAGTTTCCCTCGGCCCGCACAATCATCTGCACCGGTAGACGGAATGGCGATTGGCGCTCAGCCACAATTGGCTGCCAGTCAGTGAGTTCTTGGAGCAGCGTGTTTCCGCCGTACCAGGGCATCTGGTTTGAGGGGGAAGTCACGTTGTCACCGAGCGCTGCGCTGACGGGGATGGCTACAACTCGTGGAATATCCAGTCGTTGGGCCGTCGATTGGACCTGCTCAACGAGTTCAGCAAAGCGCTGCTGGTCGAAGCTCACCAGGTCCATCTTGTTCACCGCAATGACGACAGTGCCAACGCCCATGAGGGCGCAGACCGTCAGGTGGCGATGTGTTTGCGGACGCACCCCTCGATCGGCGTCAACAAGCAACACCGCCACATCAGCATTCGACGCGGCAACAGCCATATTTCGGGTGTACTGCTCGTGGCCGGGAGCATCGGCAATGAGAACTCGGCGACCGCTGGGAAGATTCAAGTGCCGATAGGCAACATCAATCGTGATTCCCTGCTCACGTTCTGCCTCAAGACCATCAGTTAGCAGTGAGAAGTCGATCTCACCCACTGGAATTGTCGAGCCGCCCCGCCTGGTTCGCCGCGCGTATTCCAGCTGATCGATTGGGACACTGTCAGTCTCAGCAAGAAGCCGGCCGATCAGAGTTGACTTACCATCGTCAACCGATCCGCAGGTGACTAGGCGTAAGACTGGGACGATCGAGTTACGCATTAGAAGTACCCTTCGGCCTTTTTGGCTTCCATGGAACCGCCGCCCTCGCCGTCAATGAGTCGACCAGATCGCTCGGACAACTTCGACTCGCGCATCTCGGCTATGAGTGTGTCGATGTCGGCTGCCTCGGATTCCACCGCGCCTGACAGCGGATAGCAGCCGAGCGTGCGGAATCGAACAGAACGCAACTGCGGTCTCTCACCTGCCTGAAGGGGAAGCCTGTCGTCATCCACCGCGATGAGCACGCCATCACGCTCGACGACTGGTCGCTCTTTGGCGAAATACAGCGCCGGAATCTGGATGTCTTCCCGCCGGATGTACTCCCACACGTCGAGTTCGGTCCAGTTGGACAGCGGAAAAACGCGCATGGTCTGGCCAGGAGCCAATGTGGTGTTTGCAGTTCGCCAGAACTCTGGACGCTGCTTACGTGGCTCCCAACGGTGACCCGGCTCGCGCAGGCTAAAGATTCGTTCTTTAGCGCGACTGCGCTCCTCATCACGCCGGGCACCACCGATCGCGGCATCAAAGCCGTAACGATCAATGCCTTCGCGCAACGCCACGGTCTTCATAAGGCGCGTGTACTCGTGGGTTCCATGCGTGAAGGGGGTCACCCCTTCGGCAATGGCGACCTTATTTTGGGCAATGCGCAGGTCCAACCCAAGTTCCGCAGCCCGTCGGTCCCGAAACTCGATCATCTCCCGGAACTTCCAGCCGGTATCGATGTGCATGATCGGGAACGGCAACGGTGCGGGCGCGAAGGCCTTTAGGGCAAGGTGCAGCAGAACGGACGAGTCCTTGCCGATGCTGTAAAGCAACACTGGGTTACGAAATGCCGCGGCCGTTTCACGGTAGATATGGATGGCTTCGGATTCGAGCTCATCAAGTACGTCCGCGTAGGCAACTGACGCAGAGGATCCGGAAGTCGCAGTCATGGTTTGTGTCCGCAGGCCTCAGGCCTCGGACAGCACCTCCATCGTCGGTCCAGCTGACATGGTGCCATCCCCAAAGGTGGGATCCGATCCCTTGGCCGCTAAGGCGGCCGCACGAGCGGCACGTCGCTGCATCGCTTCGTCATTGGCAGCAGTGACGATGGCCGCATCCAACGGAGCACTCGGCACGCGTGAAATCGGGTTGCGGGCACCGATCCATGCCTGCAGCTGCGGCCCCGACTCATAGGAGGTAATTAGGCAGTACCGCGGCTCATTCCCTGGGTGCCAGACAGCGTGGTACAGGCGCTGGGTGTCGATCACGACCTGGGCTCCGGCTGGCAGTGGGATGCGAGTTTCAGTCGACGGATCGTCGCGATCCTCCCGCAGCACCATCACGGAGTCTGGGTTGTCAGTCAGGTTGAAGAAAGCGCGCACGATCCAGCCGGTGCCCTCAGGATTCAATCGATTGTTGTCATCACGGTGCAGGTTGTAGATGCACTCCGCGTACGTGTTTGGCTGCAGTTCGATAACTCGGCAACGTCCGATATTCGCTCCAGGTTCCTGCGCACGCGCAGTCAGTACGGGTGCCAGCGCCACGTTTTCCGGGACCCAGACGCCGTCCTTGTCTGTCTTCGGCGGATTGTGGTTCCAGAACCCATCGCACTCGATCGCGCCATAGGCGCTGGCAATGGGAGAAAACCGAGTGTCGCCACTGGACTTCCAGTCGACGTAGATGAGTTGTTCCCACTCCTTGGGATCACGCTCTTGGGGGTAGGAGTCCACGACCACGTAACCCGTTTCGTCCAACTCCGGCAATTTCAGGTAACTCATCGCAACCTCACTCTCCACCGTAACGCCGCTCACACGGTACTAGTGCCCTTTGAAACTGTTGGCCTTCGAAACTAACGCCCTTCGATTCCCCATCCTGTCACGCGCAGCACCGCCGGTGCGAACAGGCACACCGCCACGGCAGCAGCAAGGTTCAACGACTCAATCGAGCCTGTCATGGGTATGCGCAAGTTCACATCCGCCATGGATTGCAGGTCAACACCGAGACCATGGGCCTCATTGCCAAACAGCCACAACAGCGGTTGCGCTGGGCGCTGCTCGAATAGCCAAGTGAAGACGTCCTGGGCGCCATCTGCCGCAGTTGCCACTACAGTCCAGCCACTTTCCCGAGCCTGGTGAAGGAATGGCGCGGGATCTGCCTCGGCGAGCACTGGCAGACGGAAGATAGACCCGGCACTCGCGCGTACTGCCTTGTCATTCGCCGGATCCGTGCTGGGACCAAGGGTGATCACACCACTGGCTCCAGCTGCATCTGCCGTGCGAATAATCGTGCCGAGGTTGCCCGGGTCGTTTGGCCTGTCGAGACAGACCAGCATTGCTGAGTCTGCGGCCGGGGTCAGCAGACTGGCTCGATCCGGTGGAGTCGCGCGCCTGCACACGGCTAGCAACCCAGCCGGTTGCCTCGTCGGTGACATAGCGGACATCACATCGTCTGAGACTTCTGTGACAACAAGACCACTGGCGCCAGCCTCGGCGATTCGTGACTGCCATTCGTTGTGGCGCTGAAGAAAGGTGGAGGTGACCAGCACTTCCTGCACGCTGCCCAACGCTGCAGGACCTGCGTTCAAGGCAGCCATGACCGACCCGGGGCCCTCGGCCAGAAATTGGCCGGAGGCTTCGCGACCCCGACGGTCGTGCAAGGCACGAACTTGCTGCACTCGCGATGACTTTCGCGAGGTGATCACTCCTGCCTACCGCTACGAAGCGGGCGCTGAAGCCTTCGACAGTTCGACGAGTGCAGCAAAGGCAGACGGATCACTGACCGCCAACTCAGCAAGCATGCGCCGATCGACGGTGACTCCAGCAGCCTTAAGGCCTTGGATGAACCTGTTGTAGGTCATGCCATTGGCTCGTGCACCTGCGTTGATGCGCTGGATCCACAGACGACGGAAGTCACCCTTGCGGGTGCGACGATCGGCATAGGCGTAGACCAGGGAGTGAGTCACCTGCTCCTTCGCCTTGCGATACAGCCTCGAACGCTGCCCGCGGTACCCGCTGGCCTGCTCCAAGACCTCCCGGCGCTTCTTCTGCGCTCCAACCGCGCGCTTGACCCGTGCCATCTGTGCCTCCTATCGAAAAAACTTCAACTGCCGAGATACCTAGCGCCCTAGTAGTCGCTTGACCTTCTTAGTGTCAGCGGCAGAGACCAACTGGTCGGACTCCAAGCGACGCGTGCGCTTGGACGGCTTGTTTTCCATGAGGTGCCGGCGATTCGCCTGCTCGTGCGTGATCTTGCCTGAGCCTGTCACCTTGAAACGCTTCTTGGCACCGCTGTGCGTCTTCTGCTTTGGCATCGTTTCTGTTCCTTTCGTCAGAAATCCTTGGGTCTAGGCCTCGGCCGCTTCGACCTGCTTGGGTCGAGCCCCCTCTACCTTTCGTCGATGTGGTGCAAGCACCATGATCATGTTTCGACCGTCCTGCTTTGGTGTGGCCTCAACAAAACCCAACTCTTCGACGTCATCGGCAAGGCGAGCCAAGAGGCGAAGACCAAGTTCCGGACGACTCTGCTCTCGACCACGGAACATGATGGTGATCTTCACCTTGTCCCCAGCCTTCAAGAACCGCTCAACGTGGCTCTTCTTGGTCTCGTAGTCGTGTGAATCGATCTTCGGTCGCAACTTCATCTCTTTGATGACGGTGTGGGTCTGGTTGCGTCGTGACTCGCGCTCCTTCATGGCGGCTTCGTACTTGAACTTGCCGAAATCCATGAGCTTGCAGACCGGTGGCTTGGCCATCGGTGCAACTTCCACGAGATCCAGATCGGCCTCGACGGCTAGACGTAGAGCATCGTCGATGCGGACTATGCCTACCTGTTCGCCGTTTGGTCCGACCAGACGTACCTCGGGCACGCGGATGCGGTCGTTGATTCTGGGCTCGACGCTGATGTGGCCTCCTCGCTCGCGGTCACCTTGCGTGCGACGATGCCGCACGGCACAGGCGGCGCCCGGCGCCGGTGGCGCCGTGGGACCCGGGGACCAGTGGTCCAAGGGTGGGAGATGACTCCGCTTGTGCGGGTTAGCGAGTAGCTGGCGCGTTTGCTAGCTGCGCTCGCCAATACCCAAGGCTGTGAGGTTACCAGTGCCGGTCCGATTTGAGCCAGTTGGGTAGCCTGCGCCTGTGGGCTCCTGGCATCCGGATCCCAGCAGGCCAGCAGAATCCAGCGCATTCGCCGACGACGTAGGTCACGCAGATCAGGCCCTACGTCAAGGGCTCATAAAAGCCAAAGACGACCAGCTGCCCGAACTGCTGGACGGCGAACGCCTGCTTTTGGTCCTGCATGGACTTCCGCCAGAAGGGGGCAGTGGCCGATCCGCAGCTATGGGGCTGGTGACCATGCTCAATGCCGAGCAGCAGCGTGGCCTCTTAGCCTTCACCGGCCTCGACGCTTTCCAGGCCTGGGTCAGTAGGGCTGACCACCACGGTGCTCGCCCCTACCCGCAGCCGGGATCAGTCTGCGCTCGCATGGCCCTGGAGCATGGATGCACCGCTCTGGTGATCGATGTCGTCGGTCCATACCGACGCGTCCTCACCGGAAGTCAGCTCAACCGACTGGCGGCCGAGAGCGACCCACCGAGGTAGTCCCGAAAAATCTGCCAACTTCACAGGCGGCAGGCGTGGATATCGGTCACCAGGATTCCGCGGGCGCCAATTTGATACAGGTCGTCCATCACCCGATGGACTTCACCCTTGGGGACCATGGCGCGAATCGCAGACCACTGTGGATCGTGGAGAGCCGCCACAGTCGGGGATTCAAACCCAGGGGTGATCCCGCAGGCCTGGTCGACGAGACCTGTTGGTATGTCGTAGTCCATCAGGACATAGGAACGCGCAACCATAACGGAGTTGAGTCGACGAAGGAACGTCTCGATGGTGACCGATTGGGGTGCCTGACGTCGGCGCACAAGCACGGCCTCAGATTCCAGGATCACACCGTCGAGCGGCACTAATCCAGCGCGGCGAAGGGTCGTACCCGTTGCAACGACGTCGGCGACCGCGTCGGCTACCCCAAGTGCGACCGCGTTTTCAACAGCTCCGTCGAGACGCACAACGCGCGCTCGAATGTTCACCCTTGACAGCCAACTCTCAAGCAACCCCGGATAGGCCGTGGCAATCCGCGTCCCGTTCAGATCTGCAAGCACCCGGATTCGCTCAGCTGGAGCAGCGAGCCGAAAACTTGAGGCACCGAATCCAAGAGCGAGCAACTCTTCAGCCTCGGCCCCGGAGTCCAACAGCATGTCCCGGCCGGTAAGACCGAGGTCCAATGTGCCTTCACCGACGTAGAGCGCAATGTCCTTAGGTCGTAGGAAAAAGAACTCCACGTCATTGATGGGATCCTGCACGACCAGGTCCCGCTGACCCGCACCCTGAAGGTAACCGGCCTCCAACAACATGGCGCGCGCCGGTTCGGCCAGCTGACCCTTGTTCGGCAGAGCGACCCTTAACGCCATGGGACGCTCCACCCGCAGTTATCGATCTCGCCCGGCCTAGAGCCGACGGTAGACGTCATCGAGGCTCACCCCACTTGCCAACATTAGGACCTGGGTGAAGTACAGCAACTGTGCGATTTCCTCCGCAGTGCGCTCTAGCCCTTCGTGCTCCGCAGCCATCCATGCTTCCGCCGCCTCTTCGACGACCTTCTTGCCTACCGCGTGGACACCTTCGTGCACTATCTGAACAGTGGACGATTCGACGTTGCCCGAAGCCACCTTGGCCTGCAGTTCGAGATAGAGCTCGTCGAAAGACTTCACGATGGAATGCTAGGGGCTACTGACCCTGTTGACCCACATCGCGCAGCGTCAAAGCCACCATGAGGGCCGCGGTGGCTGCCTCAGCACCCTTGTCCTCGGTCGATCCGGCGAGACCACAACGCGCCAGCGCTTGCTGCTCGGTATCGCAGGTCAACAATCCGAAGCCGACCGGCAGACTGTGGTCAAGTGCGACTCGGCCTAGCCCATCGGTCGCGGCTTGGCACACGTATTCAAAATGCGGTGTGTCCCCACGGATAACCACCCCGAGTGCGACCAGAGCATCGAATTGGCCTGATCGCGCGCAGGCAGCGGCAACCACTGGTAACTCGAAGGAGCCGGGCACTCGGTAAACGGTGGCGACCGCACCAGCTTCACCACAGGCACGCACGGCACCAGCGATGAGCCCGCCCATGATTTGCTCGTGCCATGACGATGCAATGATCGCCACTTGCATGCCTTCCGCCTGCACTCGCAACACCGGTGACCCGACGCCACTCATGGTGTGCCGGTCATGTCATGGCCCATACGCTGCGCCTTTGTCATCAGGTACTGCTCGTTGTGGTCGTTCGCATCGATGATGAGTGGAACCCGCTCGATGATCGACAGACCGTACCCTTCGAGGCCTGCTCGCTTGGCCGGATTATTGGTCAGCAAACGCATGCTCCGAACGCCGATATCGGCCAAGATCTGCGCGCCGATGCCGTAGTCGCGTGCATCCGCGGGTAGCCCCAGTTCGAGGTTTGCGTCGACGGTGTCACGGCCTTGGTCCTGCAGTGTGTAGGCACGCAGTTTGTGCAGCAGACCAATCCCTCGCCCCTCATGCCCTCGGACATACAGCACCACACCACGGCCCTGCTCAGCAACCATTCGCAGGGCGGTGTTGAGTTGCGGTCCACAGTCACATCGCAACGACCCAAGGACGTCGCCGGTCAGACATTCGGAGTGCACTCTGACCAGAACGTCCTGACCATCCCCAATGTCGCCGAAAACCATGGCCAAGTGATCCACACCATCGAGGGCATTTTGATAGCCGACCGCCGTGAACTCACCGTGCACGGTAGGCAACCTCGTTTCGGCAACTCGATGAACCAGCCGTTCATGCCGTCGCCGAAAACGGATGAGGTCCGCGATCGACACCAGTGGCAACTCATGCTCTGTGGCAAATCGACGGCAGTCATACAAGCGCATCATCGTTCCGTCGTCATTGACGAGCTCGCAAAGCGCACCAGCGGGACTGAGACCAGCCAAACGGGTCAGATCGACTGCCGCTTCAGTATGGCCCGCGCGGCGCAGCACTCCCCCGCTCACAGCACGCAGCGGCATAACGTGGCCTGGACGCGTCAAGTCATAGGGCTCGGTAGCCGTGTCAGCGAGAGTACGAATCGTTTGGGCCCGATCCTCAGCGGAGATACCTGACCCCACGACATCGCGTGCGTCCACGGAAATCGCATAGGCGGTGCCTCGTCGATCTTCGTTGACCGCGGTCATTGGTGGCAGACCGAGGCGATCCAGCGTGGCACCGTCCATACCAACGCAGATGTAGCCCGAGGTGTAGCGAATCATGAAGGCGGTCAGCTCTGCGGTTGCATGGGCGGCAGCGAAGATGAGGTCGCCCTCGTTTTCGCGATCTTCGTCATCGATGACGACCACTGCGCGGCCCGCCTTGATGGCATCGATGGCGTCCTCGATCGGGTCGAGCAGGCTTTCGCGTTGGTCCGATACAAACCCCGCCGTCCTAGCAACCCGTGAAGACAGCACCGCATCACCCGGCTCGTCCTCATCCACGGCGTACAAACGATCAGCAGGAATCATGGCTGCTCCTTGACGACTGATCGCTGACCGGCTTCAGGGCCGCCAATTGGCTGGCAACACTGCGCTCAACGTACTTGGCAATGACATCAGCCTCGAGATTGACCGAATCACCTTCACGCTTTGCTCCAAGGGTGGTGTGCGCCAGAGTGGTGGGAATGAGCGAGACGGTAAAGCCAACCGGATCTTGATCAATCACGTCAATGACCGTTAGAGAGACTCCGTCAACAGCGATGGATCCTTTAGGTACCAGATATGCCATGAGCGGCGGCGGAGCAGCGAACCGCATGAGTGTCCAGTCCTGGTTCGGCCGAATGCTGATGACGCTGCCGACCCCATCGACGTGACCTTGCACCAGGTGCCCGCCGAGCCGGGTCTCCAAGCGTGCCGCGGGCTCCAGATTCACCCGATCCCCGGCACGAAGGCTGCCCAGAGTCGTACGGACAAGGGTTTCCTGCATCACATTGGCAAGAAAGGTGCCACCCTGAACGACGGCAGCAGTCAAACACACGCCATTCACCGCAACGGAATCACCCAGCGCAATCTCCCCCAACTTCTCATGCGTGTCGAACGTCAGGCGAGCCGACTCGTTGCCTGACTCGATACGACTCACCGCGCCCAAGTGCTGGATGATTCCGGTGAACATCACTGGCTCCCGAGCAATGCCGGCCGCTCGTCAGGGTGCAGCGGTTCCGCGATCACCAGTACATCTTCCCCGATTTGCTGCACTTCGCTGACCTGCAGGTGGGTCACTGGTAGTTGCTCGGGCAGGGTTACCGGACCCGCGCCTACCACCTGCGGTGCAATGAACCAGGCGAGCCGGTCGACGAGGCCATCAGCCAGCAGTGCCGTGGCCAGTGTTGGGCCACCTTCGACGAGGACGTGCCACACGTCACGCGCCGCCAGCCAGGCGAGCGCTGCCGAGAGATCTCGGTCCTGCCGGTGCACCCAATCGCCAGGTTGGTGCATTAGCGCAAGGTCGTCCGGCAAGTGCCGCTCTCCGATCACGACCCGAAGCGGCTGCTTCGCCATGGCCTGACCAAACGCGTCACGAACAGTCAGGAGTGGGTCATCAGCAACGGCAGTCCCACTACCAATGAGGACAGCGCCAACCTGCGCGCGAAGCCGGTGCGTCCACACGCGGGCAGCCTCACCGGTGATCCGCAGTGGTCGATTCCCGGGCAGACCAACGCGACCATCCAGACTCATCGCCATCTTCAGCGTGACGAACGGACGTCCGGTGCACTGAAAGTGCGTCCACTCTGTGTTGAGCTTCTGCCAATGGCCGTCAGGAAAAGGCCCGATCACGTCAACCCCACCCGAACGAAGCTCCGCAGCGCCACCGCGATTGCTCGGCTCAGCTTGGCCGTAGAGCACCCGCCTCACTCCCGCCAACAGCAGCGCCTTGGTGCACGGACCAGTTCGGCCAACATGAGCACAAGGTTCAAGCGTCACGATCGCCGTACCGCCGCTCGCACGTTCACCGGCTTCCTGCAAGGCCATAACCTCGGCATGTGCCGTGCCGGCGCCTCGGTGGTAGCCGCGTCCAACCACCTGACCATGGCGATCCAGCACAACGCAACCAACACGCGGATTCGGCCCATGGGGTGCATCCGATGCAGCGGCCAATTTCGCGGCCTCATCAAGGTAACGTCGCCACTGCTCCTCGTCATTCACCGGCTGATCACTCATCGATTCCGCGCACCTGGACCTGGACGCCATGGATGCACTTCAGCCACCGCTCGAAGACGACGCACCATCGACGCGGGATCGGTCGCTCGGTATACGGCTGACCCCGCCACGAAAGCTGTAGCGCCAGCTGCCGAAGCGAGCCCAATGGTGTCTTCGTCGATCCCCCCGTCAACCTGTACCCAGACAGCGGTCGGCGTGGATTGTGAGAGTTCACGTGCCTGCCGCACTTTGTTGAGCATGTCGGCCATGAATCGCTGACCGCCGAACCCGGGTTCGACTGTCATGACAAGAAGGAGATCTACGTCGTCTATGAACTGCGCGACCTGCTGGATGGGTGTCCCAGGCTTCATGGCGATGCCGGCCCTTGCACCATTGGCCCGCAGTACACGACACAGGGCCGCTGGGTCATGGGCGGCCTCGATGTGAAATGTGACCCCGGCCGCACCTGCTTGCGCATAGGCGGGCGCCCACTGGTCCGGGTTCTCGATCATCAAGTGACAGTCCGCTTGAATCGCCGTGCGGGCCAGTAGTGCCTCTACAACCGGCAGCCCGAACGTAAGGTTTGGAACGAAATGCCCGTCCATGACATCCAAGTGCACCCAGTCGGCGGTATCGCCTAGGCGTTCGACTTCACCACGAAGGTCACTCAAATCAGCGTTCAGTACGCTCGGCGAGATCGCGACACATCCATGCCCGTGACCCGTTTCGCCCCCCCCTGACGTGCCAACTGACATACCCGCACACTAGTGCGCGGAATGTGCCCCACCACTTCGGTCAGCGTGACCCAGGACTTCACTGAACCCGAATCGCGGCCATGAACATCGCATCTGTGCCGTGTTCATGTGGCCAGAGCTGAACAGTCGGCGACTGGAGCAGTCCGACCTCCGGGAGGAGCGATCCCGTGGCCAGTGGCAGAACACCACCTTGGCGCATTCGAAGGGCGTAGTCGATCACTTCAACGGTCTCAGCAGGATGTGGCGAGCAGGTAACGTAGAGCACCACACCGCCTGGCACAGCAGCATCGATCGCCGTGAGCAGGAGCTCGCGCTGCAGTGCCACCAGCGCCGTGAGATCACTTGCCAGTCGTCGCCAGCGCGACTCAGGTCGCCGCCGCAACGCACCAATCCCACTGCAGGGTGCGTCGACGAGCACGCGGCTAAACCTGCGATCGCCCCAAGGGGCTTGCCTTGCGTCACCAACCAATACCTCGGGGGCCAATCCTTGGAGAGCCAGTCCGACTTCCTGCCCGAATGGCGCTAGACGGTTGGCTAGCAGACGCGCCCGGGACGGGTGCGGCTCAACCGCCGTCAGTTGCGCTGACCGAGCCATCGCCAGCCCGGCCAACACAGCGGCCTTGCCCCCCGGTCCCGCGCAAAGGTCCAGCCATGCTCCATCGTCGCCGTCAACAGGCGCCCGACTAAGCGCCAGCGCGGCAAGTTGACTTCCCTCATCCTGTACCGCCGCACGACCCTCGCGTACCGCCGCCACTTCATCCGGGCGACCCTGAGCGAGCACTGCGGCAAGTGGACTCAGGCGCCCCGCTGAAAGCCGCGGGTCTTCCAGCAGGTCCAAGGTTGTTGCCAGGCCAGGCAGGGCCACGAGTACCGGCCGCGCTGGGTCGTTGTCGGCTGCCAGCAGGGCGGGCAGCTCAGCCATGCGTGGCCCCAACGCGGCGGCAAATGCCGCCACGATCCATTTCGGATGCGACCAGCGCAGCGCCAACTTTCCTAAGTCACCCATGAGGTCATCTGGACCCCCCAGATCAAGCCTGGTCAGCCAACCGGGTAAGTCGTCTGCCTGTACGGCGCGCAGCACGGCGTTCACAAAACCGGCAGCTCCGGGCGACCCCGCGGTCCGAATCAAATCGACCGACGTGGCAATTGCGGCATGTGCCGGCACCTGCATCTGCAACATCTGGTGCGTGCCCATACTTAGAACTCGCTGCACATCAGGATCGACCTGCTCACGCTGTGAACAGCTCTGCCATATTGCATCGACCAGGCTCCGCCAACGCAGCACCCCGTAGGCGAGATTCAGCGCGAATGCGGCGTCACGGCCCTGAAGGTGAAGGGAACTGAGAATCTGCCCGCTTGCCAGGTGCGCATAGGCATCATCATCATCGACCGCACGAAGTATCCGCAGTGCGGCCAGGCGTGGCAGGTCACTGGCAACCTCGGAAGCGCGTACGGTGCCAGGGCGACGATGCTCAGCGGAGCGTCGGTGTGTTGCCACGCCATCCCCTCAACCAATCGCTCGCGGGCATCCATCGTTTGCCTGCCGGTTGCACATCCGTCAGTCGAACTGGAGTGTCCCCAGTGCCAACCCATACATGCTTTGATGACGTTGCGATCGCGCCCGGAGCCAGATCTGCTGGGCCTGTATCCAGTTCGATCGGCGCAATGTTGACCCTGTCGAGCGTCACCGCGTCAAGAGTGAGCGCGTCGAGATTCACGACATTCGCCCACGCACCGGGGGCAGGCGTCATGGCACGCACAAGGCGATCGATTGCGACTGCTGACGCAGACCAGTCGATGTGAGCCTGATCCATGTGGATTCGCGGGGCCAGGGTGATCCCAGTCGTGGGCTGCGGGCGCGCAATCACCGATCCCTCGTCCAGCCGATCCAAAGTCTCCACCAACAACTCGGCGCCGATAGTGGCCAGAGAGCTCAACAGACTCCCGGCAGTATCCCGAGCAGCGATGTCCAGATGCCGCTGCTTGAGTATCGGCCCGGTGTCCAAGCCCGCCTCGATGCGGAAGGTCGTCGCTCCTGTCTGGGTATCCCCGGCAAGTAATGCGTAGTTGACCGGTGCTGCGCCCCGCCAGGCGGGCAATAGCGAGAAATGCAGATTGATCCATCCGTGCTTGGGAACGTCCAACAGATTCTGCGGAATCAAACCACCAAATGCGATGACGGGACAGCAGTCTGGTTGAAGGCTATGCACAGACTCCTCGAAGTCGGGGTCGGTCAATCGTTCGGGAGTAAACGTCAGCAAGTTGAGTTCGCGCGCCACCTGCGCAACGGGCGATGGTTGAACTCTGCGACCTCGGCCGGATTGAGCATCCGGTCGCGTCAGCACCGCAATGACCTCGTGCTTGGAACGCAGAATTGCCTCAAGCGCGACGACAGCGACCTCCGGCGTGCCGGCTACTAGGCAACGCAAGGATCTAGAGCCACGCGGCGGGATGAGGATTCTGCCGAATTTGGGGCGGTGTCTCGCCGAACCACTCAGCCTCTCGAATCAACCGCATCGCTTCTTTGCGCTCCAGGGGATCGAGTCGATCAATGAATACGATGCCATCAAGATGATCTGTCTCGTGCTGGACGCAGCGAGCAAGTAGGTCGGTTCCTTCGACGACTATGGGTTCACCATGCATATTCATGCCGCGTGCGACAACGCTGCGCGCCCGCTTGGTATCGAAAGATAGCCCAGGAAGCGACAGGCACCCCTCCTCGTCAAGTTCAACGTCTTCCGAAAGATCCAAGTCCGGATTCACCAGATGGCCCAGCTCATTGTCAATCCAGTAGGTGAACACGCGGAGCGAAACGCCGATTTGCGGAGCTGCCAACCCGACCCCTGGCGCATCGCGCATGGTGTCGGTCAGGTCATCGACCAACTTACGCAGCTCCTTGTCAAAGGTTTCGACCGGTGCCGCCGGCGTCCGTAGTACTGGATCGCCGAAGAGACGAATCGGCTGGATGGCCATATGCCAAGTCTAGGTGCAGTCAAGGCCGCAGTGGCTCACGTGGATCCATCACCACAGTCAGCTGGGAGCCCCCTTTACGCGCAGATCTTTCGCGAATCAGTGCACCGAGTTCGCGGGCAAGTTCCAGGCCTTCACTACGCGGCACACCAACCAGGGCCCGCTCGCCGGCTATTCGTATGACTCGGGCGGGAGTACGCAGGCTGCCGATGACATCGTCCACGGCGTCGACGCTGCCCGTTATCGCCGCAAAGCGATGCTCGGGCCCAAGGCCCACCTCGCGAAGGTCCTGGAGCTGACGCTGGGCCAGCCAGGGAGCATCCCATCTCAGCAAAGCCTGGACCGGAGCTAACGAGGAATCCGCCGACACGACGACCGGCGCAGTCGGGCGTGCCAGCAGTGCTGCGCTGAACCAGCGTCGAGCGGCCTCCTGCTCGGCGTCGAGGTATGGAGCGCGCAGTTGCGCCATTGCGTCCAGCAGAACCACAGCTCTGTAGCCACCCTGCGCAACTGGCTCCGCGCCCGGCGTACTGACCACGACGGCTGGGTGGGCAGGTACGGCTCGGACCGGGTGGCTGCCCTGTGACCACACGATCGTGGCTTGGGGAAATGCGCGGCCGAACTCCTCCGCGGTTCGCTGAGCGCCAATGGAAAGGGCGCGCAGGCCGCGCTGGCGATCCTTGCAGTGCGGGCAGCTGAAGTCCGGTCGAGGTTGCGCGCAGCGACTGCACATGGGCACCGCGCTGTCATGCACCCGCGAGAGCACTCCGCCGCAGGAACATAGGGCAGGTGCTCGACAGGACATACATGCCAACCCGGGGACATATCCGGCACGCCGCACCTGGACCAACACTGGCCCATCGCGCAGGCCTTGCTGCAGGACTGTCCATGCTGCGTGCGAGATTCGCACAGGTCCGCTCTCATGACGACTGGACTCCGGCTGGCCAGTGACACGCGGTGCGACAGTGCGAAGGACCGCGCGTTCCGCCGTCAGTGACGTCGCCCAGCCCGACTGCACCCAATACTCGGTTATCACGCTGCGCGATGGGCCGCCAATGACGAGTCCGGCGCCACCCAGGTGCGCACGCAAGGCCGCAACGTCCCGGGCATGCCAGTAGGGAGCCTGCGGATCGATGAGCGACTCATCCTGGTCGTCCCAGACGACGAGCAGCTGCAGGTTCGGCACCGGAGCGAAGACCGCCGCGCGAGTGCCGATGATCACCTGGACATGTCCGCGCAGGGCTCTGAGGAAGGATCGATAGCGCTGCTCTGGGCCGGAGGCCGATGTCAGTACCGCAATCGTGCTGTGCAGATCGTCAAGTTCCGCTTTGAGGCGCTCAACGTCGGTGACGTCGGGGACGACGACCACCACTTGGCCCGGCCTATCCGCGGTTGTTCCGGCAAGGCAGGCTCGGATCAGGGCTGCGACGTCTTGAGTCCAGGGCGCCCCAGGAGCTTGGCTGAATACCGCTCGAACACCCGATGCTTCACCGCGCTGCAGCCTGTTCAACAGGCCCGGGCCGTGACGGTATCGGTCCCACGCATTCAAGTCCGCGGCGACGGGATTGTGCCCGGAGCCCATGACCTTCGCCAGCGATGCCTCCGCACGCGCATGCCGTGGCGGCACAGCGCTACGCACGACGTCGGCAAAGGTGCCCGCCTGTCGCTCGGCAACTTGCTCGACCAACGCTTGGATGTCAGGCGTCAAGACGACTTCGTCGCTGATAACTCGCTCGATGGGGCGCAATTGCGAGCCCGTGTGAGTTGGCGCGGCCATACCAACCACAAATCCATTGACGAGCCGTCCGTGAAACCGCACTCGCACCCTGATCCCCTGCCGCACACGGTCGGCAAGGGGTTCAGGGACGAGGTAGTCGAAGACTCTGTCCAGGTGCGGGGGCGTCAGATCCAGGCGCAGTTGTGCAACCTGGGTCATGACACCTTGGTTCTAGACGCCGGTGAGCGAGCGAAGGTCCTCGGCGCGATCCACGTTCTCCCAAGTGAACGTGGGTCCAACCTTTGATCGCTGTGCCGGCGTATCGCTATCCAGGAGCACGTTCGTGCCCTGCGCCCGGCCAAAGTGGCCGTAGGCACTGGTCGCCCGGTAAATCGGACGCAGCAGGTCAAGGTCGCGGATGATCGCAGCGGGCCGCAGGTCAAAGACGCGAAGAACTGCTTCTTGGATCGCCTCGTCACCGATGACGCCGGTGCCGAAGGTCTCCACGAACACGCCAACCGGGTGGGCCTTGCCGATGGCATAGGCCACCTGAACCTCGCAACGCGTGGCCAAACCTGCGGCCACCACATTCTTCGCCACCCACCTCATCGCGTAGGCCGCCGAGCGATCCACCTTCGAAGGATCCTTGCCCGAAAAAGCTCCGCCGCCGTGGCGTGCCATACCGCCGTAGGTGTCAACGATGATCTTTCGACCAGTAAGGCCAGCATCACCCATCGGCCCGCCGACCTCGAAGCGCCCCGTGGGGTTGACCAAGAGTCGGTACTCGCGGGAATCCAGATCGACGGTGGCCAGGATCGGGTCAACGACGTGCTTGCGCACATCGGGCGTCAGCATCGTGTCGAGATTGATGTCGCGGGCGTGCTGGCTGGACACCACGATGGTGTCGATGCGCAGCGGTCGGCCATCCTCGTCGTATTCGATGGTGACCTGCGTCTTGCCATCCGGGCGCAGGTACGGGACTGTGCCGTCCTTGCGTACCGCGGTCAGTTGCTCCGCGAGTCGGTGAGCCAGGGAGATCGGTAATGGCATCAATTCAACGGTGTCGGTGCAGGCATATCCGAACATGAGGCCCTGGTCGCCTGCCCCCTGTCGATCCAAGGGGTCGGCGCTACCACCCTCCCGCTCCTCGATGGCGTCGTCGACACCTTGCGCGATATCAGGAGACTGCTTGCCGATCGACACTGAGATACCGCAGGACTCACCGTCGAAGCCCTTGACCGACGAGTCATAGCCGATCTCAAGGACCGTGTCGCGTACCAGTCGCATCACGTCTGCAAAACCGGCGGTTGTCACCTCGCCGGCAACGTGTACCTGACCGGTGGTCAGCATCGTCTCGACTGCGACCCGACTGCGGGCATCCTGGCGAAGTAGATCGTCAAGGATCGCATCGCTGATCTGGTCGGCCATTTTGTCGGGATGACCTTCAGTTACCGACTCGGACGTAAACAAGCGCTTGGACACCGAGGCTCCTGGTATTCGGGCGACGTGACCGGGCCATCCCCGGTGTGGTGGATTCTAGTCAGTTGGGTTCACAGCAGTTGGAGTTGGTGCTGCGGCCAGGTGTGCGCGCACCGCATCCCAAATCCCATGTGCAACAGTGGTCTTGTCCGCCGGTCCAACCCTCGCAACTATCCCCACCCCAGCAGGGCCCGACCCAGCAAGGCCCGACCCAGCAAGAATCACCACCTGGTTTCGATCACTGCCGAAAACGGGTTCGGCTCCCCCAACATCATTAACGACCAGCAGGTCGCAACCCTTTCGGTGAAACTTCTGCGCACCGAGCTCTAGGAGTTCTTCGTCATCACGTGCCGTTTCCGCCGCAAATCCGACGATGAGCGGTCGACTGCCGGCCCGCTCGGCACACAGGCTCGCAAGGATGTCGACGGTGGGTTCTAGGTGCAGCTCCGGTAGGCCAGCCTCCTTCTTGATCTTGGCGTCCCGACGAGTCGCCGGGCGAAAGTCGGCCACCGCTGCGGCCATGACGAGGACATCACAAGCGACGAGGGACTGACGCACCGACTGGAGCATCTGTTCGGCCGATTCCACGACGGTGCTGTCAACACCGGCAGGTGGAGGCACGTCCATCGCGCCGGCAACGAGGTGAACCCGGGCCCCCCGGGCCACAGCAGCACGCGCTACGGCAACGCCCTGCCGACCGCTGCTCCGATTACCGAGATAGCGCACGGGATCCCAAGCTTCACGAGTCCCACCGGCGGTCACGACCACGCGTAATCCCGCAAGATCCGTCAGGGGTCGCTGGGTCGAACCACGAAGTGCACTGCGCACGACATCCACGATCAGCGCTGGATCCGGTAGACGACCCGGACCAGAATCCGCCCCGGTCAGTCTCCCCACGGCGGGATCAAGGACGATGGCACCTCGATCCCGCAACGTGGCGACGTTGGCCGCCGTTGCTGGGTGCAGCCACATCTCGGTGTGCATCGCTGGTGCGATCACGATCGGACAGCGTGCTGTGAGCACCACGTTGGTGAGCAGGTCGCCTGCAATGCCGGTTACCAGGCGGGCCAGCAGATCTGCGGTTGCCGGTGCGATGACGATGCAGTCGGCTTGCTGACCCAAGCGAACATGCGGAACTTGCTGGGTCTGCTGCCAGAGGCTGGTTGCGACCGGCTGGCCTGAGAGTGCGGCCCAGGTCGGTTCACCCACGAACCGAAGCGCAGCCTCGGTCGGCACAACGGTGACATCATGGCCGGATTCGGCGAGGCCTCGCAAGACCTCGACCGCCTTGTATGCGGCAATACCGCCTGCAACCCCGAGCACAACGCGGGGCAGGGAGGTATCGGAGTTCAGCTCGTCTCCTCCAGCGCCTCGGACCGCAGCAAACCTGCGTCGATTTCGCGCATGGCAATGGAGAGCGGCTTCTCCTGAGCATACGTCTCAACCAAAGGACCGACGTACTCCAGCAGGCCCTCACCCAACTGCGAGTAGTAGGCATTGATCTGCCGGGCTCGCTTCGCCGCGTAGATGACCAGGGCGTATTTCGAATCTGCCTGCTCCAGCAGCGCATCGATAGATGGATGGGTGATGCCCTCGGGCCGGATACTGGTCACGCCAGGGATGCTACCAATGCTCGGGCAGCCTGCTCGACATCAGTGTTGACGATGACCTGGTCGAATGCGTCTTGGGCCGCCAATTCCCGCTCGGCAATCGCCAGGCGACGGGCGATTGCATCTGGAGATTCCGTCCCTCGGGCCTGCAGCCGTGCACTCAGCACCGCCAGCGAGGGAGGCGCTATGAAGACCAAAAACGCACTGGGATCGGCCTGCCGCACCTGCCGGGCACCTGCGACTTCGATCTCTAGGACAACCGGTCTACCTCGGCCACGCTGCCAGGCGACCTGAGCCTTCGGCGTGCCGTAGCGACGTCCCGCGAACTCAGCCCACTCGAGGAATTCCGATCCTTGCAGCATGGCATCGAAGGTCGCGTCGTCCACAAAGCGGTAATGCACGCCGTCCACTTCGCCAGGTCGTGGAGCGCGAGTAGTCACTGAGACGCTGAGCCAGGCTTGCGGGGTCAGTTCCAAGGCGCGTCCGACGACAGTGCTTTTGCCAACGCCGGAAGGACCCGAGACAACCACGAGCCGACCTGAGTCCATGTCAGTGGTCAACTGCGTGCAGCACTGGGGTCGTCTGTCAGCGCTTCGACCTCGGTGATGTCCTCGACTGCAGCGACGCTGCGATGGGCGTAGGAGATGGCTTGCTGAAGTGACGAGAAGCCTCGCTCCTCAAGGGCCCGGGCAAGTTCCTCGTGAATCCGCACCGGAGCCGATGGATCGCGAAAGAGCGTTGATCCCACCGCAACCGCGTGTGCCCCGGCAAGAATGAATGCCAGGGCGTCCAAGCCATTCCGAATGCCCCCGCTGCCCAGAATGGGCACCTGCGGCAACGCCTGGCGAACCTGCCACACGCAGCGCAGCGCAAGAGGGCGGATTGCCGGCCCGGAGAGTGCCCCAACGACTCCCCCCAGCGCCGGGAGCATGGTGTCAACATCGATGTCTAGCGCAGCGGGAGCGTTGGCCAGGGTGAGGGCATCGGCGCCGGCCCGCACGACGGCGCGTGCCACTTCAGCGATATCGGAGGCATCGGATGACAGCTTCGCCAGGACGGGAATCCGTGAGTCACCGTGCCGACGCACAGCTTGCACTACCGAAGCTGCTGCTTCTGGATCCTGTGCTAGCTGACGTCCGGGCGTTGCAGGATTCGCCGCAGCGAGGTTAACCTCGATCGCATCGAAACCACCTGCGGAGCGGAGCCGCTGCGCGACCTTTGGATATTCCTCGGGTGTTGCGCCCACGATCGACACAATCACCCGGGTACCTCGCTGTGCGAGCCAGGCGAGATCTCGCTCGATGAACCGATCGACGCCTGGCCCCTGGTGGCCAATGGCGTGTACTAGGCCGCTTGGGGTCTCAGCCATGCGCGGTGTCGGTAGGCCTGCACGGGCATGCAGCGAAATGCTTGGCGTGATGAAGGCCCCAACCGCGGTTATGTCGAAGAATGCGTCCAACTCGCGACCGGTCCCGGCGCAGCCAGCAGCCGTCAGGACGGGACCCTTCAGGGTCAAAGCGCCTAACTCAGTCTGCATGGCCACAGACGGAGGCCGATATTGCGCGACATCGTCACGGGCGATGCCACGCACCGATGTCGGCTGGTAGCGGTCACTCATGGTGACGCTCCGAATGCATCCGCTGGAATGGTGCCAAGTGCCTCCCAGCGAACTCGGTCCCCGCGCAGCACCGGGCCTTCCACACAGCCGCGCAGCAAACGAGTAACGCCGTCATCCCCGACCACTGGAATAACGCAGGTGAGGCAGGTGCCAAAGCCACAGGCCATGAGTTCCTCGACTGCGCACTGGCTGTATACGCGGCGGTCCGCAGCCATGCGTGCCACGGAAGCCAACATGCCCATGGGACCTGCCGCATAGACGACGGCTGCGTCGACTTTGTCCATGACATCAGCGAGTACATCGGTGACACGGCCCCGTACGCCTGTTGTGCCATCCTCAGTGACGATCGTGAGCATCGAGGCAACGCGCTTGATTTCAAGCGACCCGAAGAGGCGATCTGCGGTGCCGGCACCCAAGATCACCTCGACGCGGCAGCCGCGCTCACGCAGATGCTCAGCCAACATCAGCAGTGAGGCAGCTCCGTACCCTCCACCGACGAGAACGCACGGCACTGCTTCCTTGGGTAACACATATGGCCGACCAAGCGGACCAGTCAGATCAAGCTCGTCTCCGCGCCTGCGTTGACTCAGCCACAACGTGCCCGGACCGGTAACGCCGACCACAAGATCTACCGAACCGCCGTACACCCCGCGGGCGTGAACCTGATACACGGCCATTGCGCGCGGCACAATGTGGCTTGATTCCTCCCCGCCGATGCCGACCATGACGAAGTGCCCAGGACGTGCCGCCTCGGGGATTCCAGGAGCCGTGACAGACAGGATCGTGTAAGAACCGACGCGTCGCGCATCGAGGATTTCACCCCGTACCTGCACAGGCACGTCCGCGTCACCTACTCCGGTTGGTGGCTACCAATGAAGCCCCCACGCTACCGTGCGCTACTTGGAATTCGTCGCCGCCGCGTGGTGGCGAAGGGCCTGAGCGTGCTCCTGGAGGCTACGTACTCCAGGCTGTCCTGCACGCAAGGACATGATGCCGTCGACTGCAGCAGCCAGTCCCTGTACGGTCGTGATCGAGGGAATTCCGCGCAGCACCGCGGCTGTTCTGAGCTCGTAGCCATCGCGACGCGCGCCACCTCCCACAGGCGTGTTGACGATCATTGCAACCTCGCCATCAAGCACGACCGAAACCGCGGTGCGCTCAGAGACCGCCCGCTTAGTTCCGGCAGCAGCAGAATCCTGCTTGCATACAACGTCAGCGTGGATGTCATGTTCCGCGAGGCTTGCAGCCGTTCCAGGCGTCGCCACGAGAGCAAAACCCGCATTTAAGAGCTGACGAATAGCGGGCAAAGCTGACGAGCGATCCTGCGCCGCAAGTGAGACCAACACCGTACCGCCGGTGGGAAGACCGCCAGGGTAGGCCGCTTCCTGGGACTTCGCGAATGCCACCCCGAAGTCATCCGCCAGGCCCATGACTTCACCTGTGGAGCGCATCTCTGGTCCAAGAATCGTGTCCGCGCCTAGGAATCGAGCAAATGGCAAGACCGCTTCCTTCACCGCCACGGCAACGTCGCGTAGTGATTCATCCCCGTCACCTTCAGCAGGCAGCAGACCCAGTTCGCGCACTTCGGCCAGGCTCCGACCCGCCATTACCAAAGTCGCTGCTTTGGCTACCGGAATGCCGGTGGCTTTGGAGACGAACGGCACAGTGCGGGATGCGCGCGGATTGGCTTCGAGAACGTAAAGACGATCATCGGCCCAGGCGTACTGAACGTTGATCAAACCTCGAACGCCGATCCCTTGAGCCAGTGCCAGCGTGGCTGCACGAATCTCCTTGAGTACCTCAGGTGTCAGACTCCGGGTGGGCAGTACGCAGGCTGAGTCCCCGGAGTGGATTCCCGCTTCTTCAATATGTTCCATGACACCGGCGAGGTAAAGCTCGGTTCCATCGAAGATCGCGTCAACATCGATCTCGATCGCAGCGTCTAGGAACCTATCGACCAGCACTGGACGGTCGGGGCTGACTGTTGCGGCACGATTCAGGTAATGCCCGAGGCTTTGTCCGTCGGTGACTACTTCCATTCCACGACCACCCAGGACGTAGCTCGGCCGTACCAGCACCGGGTAACCGATGTTCTGAGCGATGCTTTGGGCCTCGTCCAATGAGCCAGCCATGCCGTGTTCGGGCGCACTCAACTGCAGTCTGCCGAGTAAGGCGCCGAAGGCGCCGCGTTCCTCGGCGATGTGGATCGATTCGGGGCTGGTGCCGATGATGGGAACGCCAGCATCGGCCAAACCTTGGGCTAATCCGAGCGGGGTTTGTCCGCCGAGTTGCACGATGACACCCAGCAACTCCCCCCGCCTGCATTCCACACGAACGATTTCGAGGACGTCTTCGAGCGTCAACGGTTCAAAGTACAGGCGATCAGAGGTGTCGTAATCGGTGGAAACTGTTTCCGGATTGCAGTTGACCATGATGGTCTCCAGGCCCACTTCCCGCAAAGCCATCGCTGCGTGAACACAGGAGTAGTCGAACTCGATCCCTTGGCCAATACGATTCGGGCCAGAGCCGAGGATGATGACCTTGGTCGCGTTGGTCGGCTCAGACTCATCTTCGTCGTCGTAACTCGAGTAGTGATACGGCGTTGTAGCCGCGAACTCTGCCGCGCAGGTGTCCACCGTCTTGTACCCGGGATGTACGCCGAAGTCGGTGCGGATTTGGCGCACCTGACTTTCGGACTGTCCACGAAGGTCCGCAATCTGTCGATCTGAGAACCCACAACGCTTCGCCTGACGAAGGAGGTGCTTGTCCACAGCAATGGCATCCTGCACCTTGGCGGCAACTCGATTGATCGCGGCGATCTGCTCAAGAAACCACGGGTCGATGCCGGTCACCTCGTGGACCTTTGCCACGGGAACTTCGGACGCCAGTGCCCACTGCACCTGCTGCAGTCGATCCTGGGTAGGAGTACGCATGGCTTCGAGAAGCTCCGAAACGGGTGGCTTGTTGGCTGGCCAACTGAAGTTGGCCTCGGGTCGCTCCAGGGAGCGCAGCGCCTTTTGTAGCGCTTCAGGGAAGTTGCGTCCGATAGCCATTGCTTCCCCAACACTTTTCATCGTGGTGGTCAATCGTGCGTCGGCCTGAGGAAACTTCTCAAAGGCAAACCGTGGCGCCTTGACCACGATGTAATCAAGTGTCGGCTCAAATGACGCCGGCGTACAGCCAGTGATGTCATTGGTGATCTCATCCAGGGTGTACCCGATGGCCAGTCGCGCGGCGATCTTCGCGATAGGAAATCCCGTCGCCTTGGAGGCAAGTGCTGATGATCGTGATACCCGAGGATTCATCTCGATAACGATGAGGCGCCCATCTTGCGGGTTGACCGCGAACTGGATGTTGCAGCCGCCGGTGTCTACCCCAACGGCGCGAATGATGTTGATACCCACATCGCGCATATGTTGGTACTCACGATCTGTGAGCGTCAGCGCCGGCGCTACGGTGATGGAATCTCCAGTATGGACGCCCATCGGGTCAAGATTCTCGATCGAGCAAACCACCACGACGTTGTCATTGCGGTCTCGCATCAGCTCGAGTTCGAACTCCTTCCAACCGATGATGGACTCCTCCAGGAGCACCTCTGAGGTGGGGCTGGCCTGCAGTCCGGCACCGGCAATGTCGAACAGTTCCAGCTCGTTGAAGGCGATTCCAGACCCTGCACCACCCATGGTGAATGAGGGGCGGACAACAACCGGGTAACCCAAGTCAACGACGGCCGCCAGGCACTCCTGCATGGTGTGGCAGATTGCCGAGCGCGCACTTTGGGCGCCGACATCGTGGACTATCTGACGGAATCGCTCACGATTCTCACCACGCTCAATCGCGTCCACATCCGCCCCGATGAGTTGCACGTCGTGTCGTTGCAGGGCACCGCTGCGATGCAAGGCCATAGCCGCGTTGAGGGCTGTCTGACCGCCCAGGGTGGCCAGTACGGCATCCGGCTTTTCCTTCGCGATGATCTGTTCGATCACGTCCGGTGTTATCGGTTCCACGTAGGTGGCATCCGCCATTTCCGGATCCGTCATGATCGTGGCCGGATTGGAGTTGACGAGAATCACGCGTAGTCCCTCTTGTCGAAGGACGCGACAGGCCTGGGTGCCCGAGTAATCGAATTCGCAGGCTTGACCAATCACGATCGGCCCAGAGCCGATCACCAAAACGCTGCTGATGTCTTCACGCCTGGGCATGATCACTCCGGCGCGAGCGTGCCTGCTCCATCATGGTGGCGAAGTCCTCGAACAGATCGACAGCGTCGTGGGTTCCAGCTGCCGCCTCAGGGTGATACTGCACGCTGAAGGCGGGCACCTCGAGACACCGCAGGCCCTCAACGACGCCGTCATTGAGATTCACGTGACTGACTTCCGCCAAACCGAAGGGCGTCTGGAAGGGCCGGTCTACTTCGGCAGCGACGGCGAAACCATGATTGTGGGCGGTGACCGCCACTTTTCGAGTTCGTAGATCCTGAACCGGCTGATTTAGGCCTCGATGGCCGAACTGCATCTTGTACGTAGATAGTCCGAGGGCGCGCCCAAGAATCTGGTGACCAAAGCAGATACCGAAGACGGGGACCTGCGCCTGCAGGATGGCGCTCATGGTGTCCACGGCGGCCCGAGCCGCGCCCGGGTCCCCGGGGCCATTGGAGAAGAACACACCGTCCGGACTGAGTTCGAGAACCTCTTGAGCACTCGTCTGAGCAGGTACGACTGTCACCTGCATGCCTCGCTCAGCAAGCAGGCGAGGGGTCATCGACTTCATCCCGAGATCGACAGCTACAACTGAGTGTCGCTTCAGGCCGACGCAGGACACTTCGTAAGGAGCGAGGCAACTGACCTCCGCGGTCAGGTTGCGACCGCTCATCCCCTGACTCGTGCGGACGCGCTCAAGCAATTCCGAAAAGTTTGCGTCACGAATCATTGATTCAAAGGCGGGACCACTGAAGATTCCTGCCCGCATGGCACCACGGTCTCTGAGGTGCCGAGTAACTGCTCGCGTGTCAACGTCGCAGATACCAATGACATCCGCCTCATAAAGGCCTTCCTCAAGTGTGCGTCGCGCTCGCCAGTTCGAGGCAATTGGCGCGGGGTCGCGAATCACGTAGCCGGCGACCCAAATTCGCGTCGATTCGTCATCCTCATCGTTCAGACCCGTATTTCCGATATGTGGCGCCGTCATGACCACGATCTGCCGGTGATACGAGGGATCAGTGAGCGTTTCCTGATAGCCGGTCATTCCGGTGGCGAAAACGGCTTCACCCAACGTTTCCCCTAGGGCACCAAAAGAAGAACCCTGGAATATCCGCCCATCTTCAAGTACTAGGACCGCGGGTGAGCGAGACTCCCCACTCCGCGAGCGTTCGCGGTTCACACCCCGCTTCCGGGGACGCCACTACCGATCTTGTGCACCCTCATACCGTTCGTCGTACCCGGAATGCCCGGAGGCACACCAGCAACGATCACGACTCGTTCCCCGATCGATGCGCGTTCGATGTCAAGCAACGCTCGGTCAACTTGCCTGACCATGTCGTCGGTGTGCAGCACCTGTGGAACCAAAAACGTCTCGATACCCCAAACCAGGGACAACTGGCTGCGCACTCGGGGATTGGGCGTGAATGCCAAGAGCGGCGTCACGCTACGCCACCGGGCAATAAGCCGCGCACTGAGCCCGGTCTCAGTAAACGCAATCAAGTTCGTTGCGTCGATGTCCAGCGCCACCATTACCGCAGCGTGAGTGAGGGCCTTCGCCGTCGATCCGTCACGATCATCGGTCAGCGAGGGGAGCGTCTCTAGCGCCTGTTCCTCAACATGCTGGATGATGCGAGCCATCGTGCGCACCACAAGAGGCGGATGCACCCCCACGCTGGTCTCACCAGACAACATGAGCGCGTCAGCACCATCCAGAATTGCATTTGCGACGTCGCTTGCCTCGGCGCGGGTCGGTCGCGAAGCCGTGCTCATGGACTCGAGCATCTGCGTGGCAACGATTACGGGTTTGCCGGCTTCCCGGGCCAACTGCACTGCCCGCTTCTGAACGAGCGGAACCGCTTCCATTGGTAACTCAACACCCAGGTCCCCCCGCGCAACCATGATCCCGTCGAACGCATCGACAATCGCTTCGAGATTCTCGACCGCCTGAGGCTTCTCAATCTTGGCGAGGACTGGGACACGCAGCCCTTCTTCGTCCATGATGCGATGCACATCGGCGATATCGGCCGGCGACCGCACAAAGGACAGGGCAACAAGGTCCACACCCAACCGCAGGGCCCAACGAAGATCGGCTACGTCTTTTTCCGACAGGGCCGGAACGTTCACCGCAACACCGGGGAGGTTGAAACCCTTGTTGTCCGACACCGTGCCGCCAATGACGACGCGTGTTACGACGTTGGGACCCTCGACTTTCAGGACTTCGAGGTTGATGCGCCCATCATCAACGAGGACTCGATCCCCCGCCCGCACATCGCCCGGCAGTCCCGCGTAGGTCGTCGAAACGATCTGATCATCACCCGGAACATCATCAGTCGTAACGGTGAATTCCTGCCCCTCTTTGAGTACTACGGGGCCAGCGGCGAAGCGACCGAGCCGAATTTTCGGCCCCTGCAGGTCTGCCAGGATGCCAACGCCACGGCCTGATTCATCAGAGGCTGCCCGCACGCTCGCATAGGCCTGAGCGTGATCCTCATGTGACCCATGCGAGAGGTTGAGGCGCGCAACGTCCATTCCAGCGTCGACCAGCGCGCGAATGCCTGCAGGCGTGTTCACCGCGGGCCCGAGTGTGGCAACGATCTTGGCGCGCCGCATGAGGAAACCCTAACCGACTCGGGCCGATGACCCGCTGTATGACAACGGACGAGCCGTCGCGCGGATCGGCCGCGGCAGTGTCGTGGTCCCGTTCAGGTAGGCATCGACCTCGGCCGCCGCCGCACGACCCTCAGCTATCGCCCACACGATCAGCGACTGGCCACGCCCAGCATCGCCGGCTACGAAGATGCCAGGAACCTCAGTGCTGTAGTCGGCGGTACGGGCGAGGTTTCCCCGAGGATCCAGGGAGATGCCGCATTGTTCCGCCAACGGCGCTGCCTGAGGACCGGTGAAGCCAAGAGCCAGCAGGACTAAGTCCGCTGGAATGCGCCGCTGAGTCCCATCTATTGGCTTGAACCCGCCGTCACGCTGTGTCACGTCAACAAGACTTAGTGATCGCACCACGCCGTTATCAGCCCCGTTATGGCCT
Organism: Actinomycetales bacterium; assembly: GCA_018970765.1. Taxonomy (GTDB): domain Bacteria; phylum Actinomycetota; class Actinomycetes; order S36-B12; family S36-B12; genus REEB426. Next base: position 56,724 of record JAGWVT010000003.1, on the reverse strand, counting down.
TCATGGCTGTCAGACTTATCTACGGGCGTGGCATGGAACGCCTGGGTCGATACGCCAAACAGGCGCTCCCCACCCTCTTCATGTGCGCTGGAAGTCCGGAAGATCATCGGGTAGGTCGGCCAAGGTTGATTGCCGGGTCGCTGCTGCGGTGGCACCGCCATGATCTCCAACTGGGTAACCGACGCGGCGCCCTGACGATGTGCGGTGCCCAGGCAGTCTGCTCCGGTGTCTCCCCCACCGAGAATGACCACGTGCTTGCCGTGAGCGTTGATCGGTGCGGAGTCGATGTCACCTTCCTGGACTCGATTGGCGAGTGGTAGATATTCCATCGCCTGATACACGCCCCGCAGGCCTCGCCCAGGTACATCAAGGTCACGCCAGGTTGTGGCACCGATCGCCAGCACCACAGCGTCATATCGACGACGCAAATCAGCACCGCTGACATCGACTCCCACATCGACACCGGCACGAAACTTCACACCCTCTGCTTCCATTTGGGCGATCCGCCTATCCAAGACGTGCTTTTCCATCTTGAACTCGGGTATGCCGTAGCGCAGCAGGCCACCAATGCGATCTGCGCGCTCGTAGACAGCCACGGTATGACCCGCCCGGGCGAGTTGCTGCGCCGCGGCAAGGCCGGCCGGTCCAGAACCGACCACGGCAACAGTCCTCCCTGATAGCCGCTCTGGTGGTTGTGGGCGCACCCAGTCCTCTTGCCAGGCGCGGTCAACGATGGAAACCTCGACCTGCTTGATGGTCACGGGCTCGCTGTTGATGCCTAGGACACACGCTGCTTCACAGGGCGCTGGACATAGTCGTCCGGTGAATTCCGGAAAGTTGTTGGTGGCGTGCAGCCGCTCACTTGCCTCCCTCCAGTCAGCACGCCAGACCAAGTCATTCCACTCCGGTATGAGATTGCCTAATGGACAGCCCTCGTGGCAGAAGGGAATTCCGCAATCCATACAGCGTCCGGCTTGAGTGGCGAGCTGTGCCTTGTCAAAGGGCTCATACACTTCGCGCCAGTCGCTGATCCGGACGTCCACAGGTCGCCGGGTGGGCAACTGCCGTCCATGTTTCAAGAATCCATGTGGATCAGCCACGGGTACCTCCCATCACGAGCAACATCGGGTCCTCACCTGTAGCGGTGGCCTGGGCTTGTAGGGCAAGCACTCGCGCATAGTCCCTAGGCATGATCTCGGTGAAGCGCACCACGGACTCAGGCCAGCGCGCTAACAGTGTCATCGCAACCTGCGACCCCGTCTCCTCAGCATGGCCACGGACCAGGCGTTGCAGGGCATCGACATCAGTCACCGGCTGCAGATCGACCATCTCCCGATTGACGCAGGCAGGATCGAGGTCAAGGACGTGAGCAACTCCGCCCGACATTCCGGCAGCGAGGTTGCGTCCCGTTCTGCCCAGGATGACTACCCGACCCCCGGTCATGTACTCGCAGGCGTGGTCGCCGACACCCTCGACAACCAGACTCGACCCGGAATTTCGTACGGCAAAGCGCTCGCCAACGCTGCCCGAAAGGAACATCTCACCTGCAGTAGCGCCGTAGGCGATGACATTGCCTGCCACGATCTGCTCCGCGGCGTCGAAGGTGGCTTCCCGCGGCGGACGAACGATGATGCGTCCGCCCGATAGGCCCTTTCCTACGTAATCGTTGGCGTCCCCATGGAGCCGAAGAGTGATACCAGCAGGCAGGAATGCCCCAAAGGACTGGCCCGCTGAGCCCGTGAACGTGATGTCGATGGTGTCCGCAGGCAAGCCCGCACCACCGTGGCTGGCAGTCACTCGACTCCCGAGCATGGTGCCCGTGGTGCGGTTCACGTTTCGGATCGGCATCGTCGCTCGAACTGGTTCAGCCCGGGCAATTGCCGGTTCGCAGATTTCGATGAGTTGCTGATCAAGAACGTCAGTCAAGCCATGATCCTGTTCGCGCAGTCTGCGGCGCGCAGTGCCAGCTGACGGCGGGTGCAGGATCGGCTCAAGATCGAGACCGGCTGCTTTCCAGTGCGCGATGGCCCGAGAGGCTTCAAGAAGTTCAACCTGCCCGACGGCCTCGTCCAGTGAACGCAGGCCGAGTGCGGCCAGCGTTTCGCGCACTTCCTCGGCGATGTACTCGAAGAATGTCTCAACGAACTCCGGCTTTCCGGAAAAGCGCGCACGCAACTCGGGATTCTGGGTTGCGACACCGACAGGGCACGTATCCAGATGGCAGACGCGCATCATGATGCAGCCCATGACGACAAGTGGCGCCGTGGCGAACCCAAACTCCTCGGCACCGAGCAATGCCGCGATGACGACATCTCTCCCAGTCTTGAGTTGACCATCGACCTGCACGACGATTCGCTCCCGAAGCCCGTTCAGCATCAACGTTTGTTGAGCCTCAGCCAACCCCAGTTCCCATGGAACGCCCGCGTGCTTAAGCGACGTCAGAGGTGATGCTCCAGTACCTCCGTCGTGCCCCGAGATCAGCACCACATCGGCGTGTGCCTTTGCCACTCCTGCTGCCACGGTGCCCACGCCTACCTCGCTTACCAACTTCACGTGGATTCGCGCCTTAGAGTTTGCATTCTTGAGGTCGAAGATCAGTTGGGCGAGATCCTCGATGGAGTAGATGTCGTGATGCGGTGGCGGTGAGATGAGGCCTACCCCGGGAGTGGAGTGCCGAGTCTTGGCAATCCAGGGATAGACCTTGTGTCCGGGAAGTTGACCGCCCTCCCCTGGCTTGGCTCCCTGTGCCATCTTGATCTGCAGATCGTCCGCGTTCACCAAATACTCACTCGTGACGCCGAAGCGACCCGAGGCCACCTGCTTGATTGCCGACCTCATTGAGTCACCGTTAGGTAGTGGTACATACCGCTCGGGATCCTCGCCACCCTCTCCGGTGTTGGACTTGCCGCCAATCCGATTCATGGCGATGGCGAGTGTTTGGTGGGCTTCGGCAGAGATTGATCCGTATGACATCGCTCCGGTAGAAAAGCGAGACAGGATGGAGCTCACTGGCTCAACGTCCTCGATGGGAAGCGGTGGACGCATCCCGACACGGAGCCGAAGCAGCCCGCGTAGCGTCATAAGCCGTTCGGATTGTGCATCGACGCGCTCGGTGTACTCGCGGAAAATGTCGAATCGACGTTCGCGTGTGGCATGTTGCAGGCGAAAAACCGTCTCTGGGTCGAACAGGTGTGCCTCGCCTTCCCTTCGCCACTGGTACTCCCCGCCAACAACAAGTTGGCGATGCGCCGGTGAAATTCCAGTCGGCGGATAGGCAACTGCGTGACGTTGGGCGACCTCGCCGGCTATGACATCTAGATCGATTCCACCGAGCCTGGAAGTTGTCCCAGTGAAGTAGGCATCGACAACTTCGGGACCCAGGCCAATTGCCTCAAAGATCTGCGCACCACGATAGGAAGCAACGGTGGACACGCCCATCTTGCTCATCACTTTCAGGACACCTTTGCCGAGCGCCTTGACTACGTGACGCATGGCGCGTTCCGGTGTGACCTCATCAAGTTCACCGCGCCGACTCAGGTCCTCCGCAGTCTCCAGCGCCAAATACGGGTTTACGGCTGCCGCGCCGTAACTGATGAGCAGTGCCACGTGATGGACCTCGCGGACATCCCCTGCTTCGATGAGAACGCTCACCATGGTCCTGGCCTTGGTGCGCACTAGGTGTTGATGCACGGCAGCGCAGAGCAGGAGTGAGGGAATTGGCGCTTGATCAGCGCTGCTATCCCGATCGGTCAACACGATGAATCGCTTTCCCTGGCGAATCAGGGCATCAACCTCGTTGAAGATCTCAGACAGGCGCCGCTTCAATCCTTCACCGCCAGCGGCCACGGGATACAAACCTTTGATACGGGCACTTGAAAACCATGGCAACGATCCGTCGGCATCAATATGAAGGATCTTGGCCAGTTCGTCGTTGTCAATGACCGGGAAGGGGACAACGACCTGCCTGCAATGAGCCGGTCCGGCATCCAGCAGATTCCCTTCGGGTCCAATGTGGCTGCCCAGCGAAGTCACGATCTCTTCACGGATCGCATCGAGGGGCGGATTGGTGACCTGAGCAAAGAGTTGCTGGAAGTAGTCGAAAAGCAGTCTCGGTCTATCGGAGAGCACCGCAAGTGGAGTGTCCGTACCCATTGAACCAACCGGCTCAGTGCCAGCTTTGGCCATGGGCTTGATGATGACCCGGATTTCCTCTTCGGTGTATCCGAATGTCTGTTGACGGCGTAACACCGAACCATGCGTGTGTACGACATGTTCACGTTCCGGCAGGGCGTCGAGATGAACCAGGCCATTTGCAAGCCATTGCCGGTAAGGAGCGGCTGACGCCAACTGCGCTTTGATCTCTTCATCCGGAATGATGCGTCCGGCTTGGGTATCCACGAGGAGCATGCGTCCCGGCTGAAGGCGCCCCTTGGCGACAATGCGCGCTGCCGGAATGTCCAGGACGCCTGTCTCAGAAGCAAGGATGACAAGGCCATCGTTGGTCACCCAATAACGACCTGGCCGCAGACCATTTCTGTCCAATACCGCACCAATGACCTTGCCATCGGTGAAGCAGACGTTTGCCGGACCATCCCAGGGCTCAATGAGCGTGGCATGGAATTGATAGAAGGCGCGCAGGTCCGGGTCCATACGGTGATCGTTTTCCCAGGGCTCGGGAATCATCATCCTTACAGCGTGTGGGAGTGATCTCCCGCCCAGGTGAATCAATTCCAACACTTCGTCAAAGGACGCGGAGTCGCTTCCGCCGGCGGCACATATTGGAAAGAGCCTGGTCAGATCACCCGGAATCAGATCGGAGGTCAACATGGATTCTCTTGCGCGCATCCAATTTCGGTTGCCCTGCACCGTGTTGATTTCACCGTTGTGGGAGATGTAGCGGTACGGGTGCGCCAGCGGCCAGGAAGGAAACGTATTCGTGGAGAAGCGGGAGTGCACGAGTGCAATCGCGCTTTCGACGCGCTCATCAGACAGGTCTGGATAGAAGGGCTCCAACTGAGCGGTAGTGAGCATGCCCTTGTAGACCACGGTGCGGCAAGACAAGGACGGAAAGTACAGCCCGACTTCGTGCTCGACACGCTTGCGCAAACAGAACGTGAGGCGATCAAGGGCGACATCGGTCTCGTCGTTGATTCCAGCGAGGAACAGTTGCTCGAAGGCCGGCATCACCTGCCGAGCGGTACGACCAAGACCAGCCGGGTTTGTCGGCACCGTTCGCCAACCAAGGACGCGCAGGCCCTCTTCACTGGCAATTGCAGCTAACTGATCCTTTGCCGCCTGCGCCTGCGCCGCATTCGTGGACAGGAAAGCCATACCGACGGCGTAGCCCCCGGAGTGCGGAAGGTCGAACGGAACTACGTCGCGCAGGAAACGGTCCGGAATCTGGATCAATGTGCCTGCGCCATCGCCGCTTTCCGGCTCGCTACCGGACGCCCCTCGGTGCTCAAGGTTTCGCAGCGCCGTAAGCGCCTGCTGAACGATGTGATGACTGGGGATACCTGTCAACGTCGCAACGAACGCCACACCACAGGCATCATGTTCGCGTGAGGGGTCATACAGACCCTGCCGCACAGGTAGATCTTTCACTGGATTGCCTTCCGTCGTCCAATGGCGTGCCAATCAACTCAGTTCACGGTCAACTCAGTTGATGGGAATTTCCTTGGGGACAGGACGACGTTGGCCTGCGAGCGCAGAATAGCGCATCGGCCGCCGACGCACTCGTCGACGGCCGATGAACGTGCGAATTAGCCCGCGTTCTTAGCTACGTAATCGCGGAGCTTTGCCTCATCCGCCAGGATCTCCGGGGGCACCTCTGCTCCGTTCAGCTTCCCGGTTGGCGTCGCGCTCACCTCGTTGTTGTAGAACTCCTGCGTGCTGTTCGCGGCCCAGGTTAGGTACTGGCCGGACTCCACACACTGCGTGAAGGTTTCCATTTGACCCTCCGGTACACCTGCATCGGAGCCGAAGGCAATCAACTGCTCCTTCGTGTATCCCTTACCCTCTTCCTGGGGTTGATTGGCGTAGACCACATCGTGGTATTCACGAATGCGACCCGCATCGATCGCACAGCCCCAGGCAGCCACCGCTCGAAGCGACGCGTCATTGCCGAGTTTGTTGTCAAGGAAGGTGGTCGGGCGCCAGACGAGTCGGTACTGGCCCTCTTCGGCCAGTTTGGCGATCCCAGCCCCATTGACTGCTTCCAGTGCTCCACAGGCAGGGCACTGGAAGTCTTCCCAGAGTTCAAGCGTGGGGGCACCCTGCGCTGCGGTCCCATAGACGACCCCGAACGGCAGCGTGTCCGTGGCAGGCAGCACGCCCGCAGGAACCGCAGCATTGGGATCTGGCTCCGCGGTGACCAGGCCAGGCGTGCCCGGTGCACTACTGCGCGCCCAGACTGCCACGCCGATTATCCCGGCAACCACGCCCACAACCACGACCGCTCCGACGATGCGCACCATGCGCTCACGTCGAGCCTGCCCCACCTGAACCGAGGCTCGGGCCTGTTCTGCCCGCTCGCGCCTACTCTTGCTGCTCTGGGCCATGCTGGCTCATCCTTTCTCAGGACTATCGACGGGTGGCGCTGGAACTGCGCAGGTTCCGAGCACTACTGGTGTTCCAAGCATTATTCATTATGACCAAAATTCATTATGACCAAGACGCCGGGTCACTGGCGCGCATGACGCACTGCCGGGTGCGAACCGGCGGTCACGAGATCATGCACAGCCGCCTTCGGTTGCTTTGTCGAGGTCAGGGTGGTTCCCACGACAACTGCGTCTGCACCGGCCTGACCGAACTCAATAAGTTCATGGGGGTCGCGTACACCGACGTCGGCGATGCGCAGACTTCCACTGGGTACCAGCGGAGCCAGCTCCGCGAACCGCCGACGGCCGTGGTCCCCGCCGGATTCGCGCGAACGGTCGGTGTGAATTGCAATCAGCGTGGCCCCGCAGGTTGCGGCTGTCGCGAGTTCGCGCTCGTCACGGACCTGAACCACCGGCACCATGCCCAGGCTCATAGTTCGCTCCACCAGACTGACCAGAGCCTGAGGTTCCAAACATGAGGCCATGATCAGCACCATGTCGGCGCCGGCAGCCCGAGCCTCCCAGAGCTGATAGCTACACAGAATGAAGTCGCGAGCAAGCACCGGAATGTCCACGCCAGCGCGCACGGCAGCAAGGTCCCTCATACTGGCCCCATGGGCCTGTTGGTCCGTCCAGACGCTGACGCAGTGCGCGCCGCCCGCCTCGAATTCACCGGCAAGTTGGGCGAGTTCATTCGAACGCTCAGCACCAGCCTTCGTCAGATCAACCGGTGATACCTCCGCGATGACACATACTTCCCCGCCGGCCAGGGCAGGAAGTGGATTGCGCGGACCAGGGATTCGTTCAGCTCGCTCTTTCACAAGATCCAGCGGAGTGTCACGCATGCGGCTGTCAACATCGCGGCGCACCGCACCAAGGACAGCCTGAAGCACGTTGGCAAGAGTAGCTAGGAGTGGCCGGATCGGCCTGTTCAGGCAGTGGACCCCAGGTAGGGCACGAAGTTTCGTAGGACGCCGAAAGCTATGGCCAAGACCAGGACGGCGACGGTGAACCGAGTCCAGCGCCGCTGCTGCCGATCGGTGACTGGTGGTGACACGCCACGCCAGGACCGCAGAAACCAACGTGCCCACAACCATAGGGCTAGGGGAACAACAAACACCAGAAGCAGATTGTGGTCCAGTGCTCGGAGCGGATCGCCGGTGAGCAGGGCGTGCATGCCGCGCAGGCCACCGCACCCGGGGCAGTCCCAGCCTAAGACGGCGCGCAGGGGGCACAGCGGGTAGTGGCCGGGTTCATTCGGATCGACCAGCGCTAGATAGCCGCAGGCGGCAAGCGTGCCGAAGGCTGTGCAGACAGGTGCCAGGATTCGACGCTCAACAGGACGTTCGTCTCGCAGGTCGGCAACCGCCGAACTTGCTTCAACCGACGTCGTCACATCTGAAGGCTAGTCGGGGGGGAAGAGCAATTGGAACTGGACGCCAGCACCTGGGCGACTACTGACTTTCACCTGCCCATCGAGCCGCGTGATCAGTCGTTGGACCAGCGCAAGCCCTAAACCGCTCGTGCCAGCTCGGGCAGCACCGAGTCGATGATGCAGTGTGCCAACTTCGAAGGCCACCGCAATATCTTCCTCAGACAACCCCGGTCCCTCGTCACTGACCGTGAGGCATCCCCAGCCAGACATCCGTTCCACGTGGATCATGACGCTGCTGCCCGCCGGGCTCACCCGAACTGCGTTGTCGAGCAGATTGTCCAGTAACTGCCGAGCTCGCATTGGATCGGTATCGACCAGCACGCTCGTCGCATTTCCAGTCGCTGCCCCTTCCGCGGCAACCTCGACCGCGATCTCCCCATCTCGGCGCGCCCCTGCCGCCTCTTGAGCCAACTGCACGAGATCGACAGTCGTGCGCTGCAATGGAAAATCCACTGCCTCCAACCGTGCTAACACCAACAGATCATCGACAAGTCGGCCCAGCCGAAGGGCTTCGCGCTGAATGACTGCAGCGGCTGAGGTCACCTCGACTCCGGTCAGCATGCCCTCACGCATGGCTTCGGCGTGACCAAGGACCGCAGTCAAGGGGGTTCGCAATTCATGGGAAATCGAGAGCAAAAACGAACGCTGGCGACTTTCCGAGGCCGCGAGCGCATCGCTGAGGCGGTTAATTGCCTCGGCGACTTCGATCACTTCGGTCGGGCCACTTGGTTGAAGGGCAACATCGCGATCACCTGCTGCGAGCATCACCGCTGCACCGCGAAGTGACTGCAGTGGGCGCGCGAGGCGGCGCGCCGCAACAAACCCGAAAAGGCCAGCGGCGAGCAGACCCAAACTCAGTGCGGCGATGAGCCTGAGCTCTTGCTGCCATGCAGCGGCAACGGCAACACTGGTGGGCTGCAGGAGCACTAGCCCAAGGCCGCTGGTCAGAGTGCGTGCTTCGACGAGGGCGTTGCCATCCGGCGACATAGTTGCCAAGGCGAACCCTGGAGGGGCACCAAGGACCGCCGCCGGTTGATCAGCACTTAGTCCGGGAATTGTGGCGTTCGAGGAGGTGAACAGGAATGCACTGACCCGCCCGTCTCGGAGTTCGCTAAGCAGTTCCTCAGGCACCTGTGCGGAGGTAGTGGTTTGCGCAAGCGCTACTGCAGTGAGGTTGGCAAGTCTTGCCAGATCGGAACGACCTTGGGAGTCCGCCGCAGAACGTAACAGTGGCCACGCTGCGATCGCCGCAACAGCCGCAACCAGGCATGCCACACCTGTGGTCAGCAGGACCGTGCGTGCGGTGAGCGAGGTGCGCATTGGACCTAACTCTCGACGGCGTAGCCCACGCCATGCACCGTCCGAATTGGCGCCACCTGACCAACCTCTTGGAACTTTGCACGAATCTGGGCGATGTGCACGTCAACGGTGCGGGTTGCTACCAACTCGCGATATCCCCAGACTTCTCGAAGTAGTTCCTCCCGCGGGACAACCCGGTCCCCCTGGCGCATGAGGTAGGCAAGGAGGGAAAACTCGGTGGCCGTAAGAGCTGGCACTGCGACGTCATTCATCGAGACAACTCGACGATTCTCGTCAATGCGCACGGCGCCACGGACGGTGATCGGTCCACTCTCGTTGGGGCCAATGGGCTGGGTACGGCGCAGCACAGATCGAAGTCGCGCCATCACCTCGCGGGGGCTATATGGCTTGGTGATGTAGTCATCGCCCCCAATTTCCAGCCCTTCGATCCGCGATTCCTCGTCGTCGGCCGCAGTACAAAAGAGCACCGGAGTGAGGTCACCACGACCACGCATGAGTCGACAGATCTCAGTACCCGGTAGGTCAGGTAGGCCAATATCGACCAGAGCCGCAACCACTCGATGGTCAACCAAGTATTGAAGTGCTTGGTCCGCGCGCGCTAACACCACGGGGTGAAAACCCGCATCAGCGACGTAGCGCGCCAGAAGATCAGAAATGGCCTGCTCATCCTCAACGATGAGGACGGTATCCCGGGGGGTACCGGGGATCGTGGTCAAGATCGTGGCTTGGCGCCCAGACCCATCGCCTGCATGATCTTGCCTACGACGAGTGACAGCGGAAGAACAGCGACGCCAATCCAGAACAACACCCAGTTCCCCAGGACTAGTGCCAAAGTGGCGATGAAGAAGGCAATCGTGATCAGTGTCACGACAGTCCAGGCAGCCGGTGTCGATCCGTGGTTGTCATGGCCAGCGCTCATGTCCTCATCCAAGCAGACGAGCGGTCCCGGCCCACTCGACTGGGCCACGACGCGGATCACGGTTACGAGCGGCCGTCCGCACTGGGGTCCTCGCCGCGGTCCAAGGCATCCCACCAGGACGCACCCGTCGGCTGTTCGACTGCCCGGCTCACAGCCTCTGGGGAAGAAACCTCATCGGTGCGCTGATAGGCCGCTGAGGGGTGCCGCCAACGCGGCGCCACCAGCATCGCGACCAGGCCAGCGGCGGTCGCGACTGCCCCCGCAAGCGCGGCGAGGAACCACCAGGATGTCTGTCCTATGAGGTCGGAGTCCGCCGGCAGAACCTGGTCTGTTCCTGCGGTGCCAAACTGCACGGCCATGATGAGCAGGGCAATGCCAGACACCGTGGTGATTGCTGCGACGATCCGGACTCCCCACGCCCGAGTCGCCAGGAATCCCACACCTGCAGCGGCAATGACGAGGGCGAGCGGCTGACCTGCGGGTAGGCATTGGGCACCTGTGAGTTCCACGGGGACCCGAGCGGGACTCCCAGGCGCCACCGGTGCCAAGGCCGAGATCCACGGTAGTGCGAGAACCGATAGAGCACCTGCGGCGCTTACCAGGGCCGCTAACACGACCGTGCCACGTCGAATTCTCGGCCTTGGCACTTGCACGTCACCTAGCACTGCCAACCGCCAGCATCGAAGCAACTGCGATCGCCGGTATGACAGGCCGGCCCTTCCTGACGAACGCGATACAGGACAGAATCCGCATCACAGTCCAGGCGCACCTCGAGCACCGTTTGGCGGTGGCCGGACGTTGCACCTTTCACCCACGGCTGACCCCGACTACGCGAGAAGTAGGTTCCCTCGCCGGTTAGCAGAGTGCGCAACAAGCCACTTCTGTCGGTCCAGGCGACCATGAGCACATCACCGGTTTCGGCATCCTGGGCTACCACCGGGACTAGTCCGCGTGTGTTGAACCTGACCTGTGAGCACCACTGTTCCGCCGCAATGCGTCGATCATCGGTGACCATGGCCGGGATCGGGTTGTGGTCAGCGGGCATCATGAACGTGACTCCTGTAGGCGAGGTCGGCGAATGGCGAAACCTGCAGCCGCCAACTCATCCTTCACCTGAGTGATCGTGAGCACTCCGAAGTGAAACACACTCGCGGCCAAGACAGCGTCGGCCTGCTGTTGGGCCGCGGCCACGAAATCGGCGGTGGAGCCGGCACCCCCACTTGCAATAATCGGGACCTGCACATGACGGCGAATCCTTGCCAGCAGTGTCAGGTCGTAGCCCGATGTGGTTCCATCGGCGTCCATCGCATTCAGCAGGATTTCTCCAGCGCCAAGTGAGCATGCTTGTTCTACCCAAATCGTTGCGTCTAGCCCCGTAGAGCGCCGACCTCCATGCGTCGTGATCTCGTATCCGCTAGGCATGTCCTGGCAACGACGGGCATCCACCGACAACACCACACATTGGGATCCGAACTGGTCCGCGGCCTCGTGCAGAAGCGCAGGCCGCTCCACGGCAGCCGTGCTCACACTGACCTTGTCCGCTCCAGCCCGAAGAAGGCGGTCGAAGTCCTGCACGGTGCGTACCCCACCGCCGACGGTCAAGGGAATGAAGACCTGCTCGGCCGTGCGGTTGACGACCTGAAGCATGGTCTGACGATCATCGCTGGATGCAGTGATATCGAGAAACACCAACTCATCGGCACCTTCGCGGTCATAGCGCTGTGCCAACTCGACAGGATCGCCTGCATCGCGAAGTCCGGTGAACTGAACGCCCTTGACGACCCGCCCAGCATCAACATCGAGGCATGCGATGACCCGAATCGAGACCCCTGTGTCAAAAATGTCCGAGGAATTACCTGGACCGCTCACGGACGAGGCGGTCCCCACTCATAGGGGTCGTAGCGTGCCTCAATGGCCGCTTGCGCCTCAGCGATACTGAATCGATCTTCATAAATTGCTTTGCCAAGAATTGCACCCGACACATGAGGCAGATCCGCCAGGCGGTGCAAATCCTCTAGGGAGGCTATTCCCCCGCTGGCGATCAATGGGCGTGACGTGGCCCTACCAACCTCTTCGAGTAGATGGATGTTCGGCCCATGCAGCATGCCGTCCTTATGCACGTCTGTCACTACGTATCGATGGCACCCCAGGACATCGAGTTGACCCAAGGTGTCCCAGGCATTCGGCCCGTCAACGGTCCACCCGTCGATCGCCAGTGTCGAGCCACGCAAATCCAGGCTGACCACGATGCGATCCCCGTGGGTTTTGATCGCCGAGGCAGCCCAGTCGAGGTTGGTGATTGCACCTGTGCCCAGGACCGCGCGATCGCACCCCGTGGCGAATGCGCGTTTGAGCGCCTCGTCGTCACGGATGCCACCAGCAACCTGTACTTGGGCCTTGCCCCGTGCCGCATGTGCGATCTCGGCAATGACTGATTCATTACTGCCCAGCCCCAGGGCCGCGTCAAGGTCTACGACATGAAGCCATCGGACGCCTTGGTTGATCCAGCGATGGGCGACCGGCAGCGCGGCGCCGTAGTCGGTGCGATGATCGGCCTCGCCACGCCGAAGGCGCACCGCCTGACCGTCCATGATGTCTATCGCTGCAAGTAACTCGAACATAGTGGTCAGTCTGTCAGGTTGTCAGTTGAGACTGGTCACCCAGTTGCGAAGAAGCTCCAGGCCAACGTCACCGGACTTCTCCGGGTGAAATTGCGTGGCGGCCAGGGCTCCCTGCTCCACCACGGCCAGAAACTCCTCCCCATGTCGCGAGCGACTCACCTGAGCCGGCGGACTCCCCTGTCGCGGACTCCACTCAGTTACCGCGTACGAATGTACGAAGTAGAAGCGCTCTCGATCCAGGCCACGCAGCAGCGCAGAATCCCCAGCGCTGTCAACTTTGTTCCAGCCCATGTGCGGTAGGACGGGTGCTTGGAGCCGACGCACCGTCCCTGACCACAACTCCAGCCCTGGCGTATCCGGACTCTCCTGGGAATCTGTGAAGAGCACCTGCATGCCAACGCAGACGCCGAGAACGGCTCGCTCGTCAGCAAGACGCTGTTCCACGAGGTTGCGGGCATCAATCCGGTGCAGCCCCTGCATACATGCTCCAAAGGCACCAACGCCAGGAATCACCAGACCGTGGGCGCGAAGTCCTTCGTCGCTATTTGCACTGACTGTGACGTCGGCCCCGACGCGGGCCAATGCCCGTTGCGCCGACCTCAGATTTCCCGAGCCGTAATCCAGGATGACCACTGTTGGTCGAGCACTCACCCGGTCAGAGTTCCTTTCGTGGACGGAACCCCTAGGACGCGCGGATCCTGTGCGATTGCTTCGCGAAGGGCACGTGCAACGGCTTTGAACTGCGCCTCGACGACATGGTGGGCATTGCGGCCTGTGAGCACTCGCACATGGAGAGTTATCTGTGAAGTCGCAACGACGGATTCCCAAATATGACGCGTGAGCGTGGTGTCGTAGGAGCCAATGAGTTCCACCATGTCGGGTTCGGCGTGAACCAAGTACGGCCTCCCAGACAGGTCGATGGCGGCCTGGACCAGACATTCATCCAACGGCACAAGTGCGTCACCGAATCTGCGCAGTCCTGTCCGATCACCGAGCGCATCTTTGAGGGCGGTGCCCAGCGCCAGCGAGGTGTCCTCGACTGTGTGATGTGCATCCACGTGCAGATCTCCAGATGTGCGGACCAGCAGATCGATACCAGAATGACGACCAAGTTGGCTCAGCATGTGGTCGAAGAACGGGACTCCGGTTTCCACGTCGGTCGACCCATGACCGTCGAGGTTCACTTCGACAAGGACCTGACTTTCTTTGGTCTCACGTTCAATCCGAGCTTGTCGTGTCACCATGACCCCTCGCAGGAGGCAGGACACTTCGGTGGCCTGCTCGATCAAGACGCTGCAGCGCTGACCTGAATCTAGCGTTCTCCTCCGGCGTCCCGATGCTGACGCGCAGGTACCCAGCAGGGCCCGTCGCCCGTACGAGTACGCCCTCGTTGAGCAGACCCTGCCAAGCAGCGTCTCGGTCAACAAAGACTCCGAAGGTCAGAAAGTTCGCATCGCTGGGGATGACCTGCCAATCGTTGGTCACCAGCCAGTCATGCAGCAGATCACGCTCCTGTCGAAGAATGTCAACCTGCGCCCCAAGTTCCGCACGATGAAGCAGGGCCGCAGCGGCGACGGCCTGGCTCACCGCCGAGAGGTGATACGGCAAGCGCACTAGGCGGAGAGCGTCCACCACGGTCGGATCTGCAACTGCGTATCCGATCCTGGCTCCGGCAAGACCGAAGGCCTTGCTCAGTGTGCGCGTCACCACAAGGTTTGGATGACTGGTCATCAATTCCAGGGCCGAGGGCATGCCCAAGCGTCGAAATTCGATATAGGCCTCATCCACCACGACGATCCCGGACCATGACCTGGCCTGTTCAGCCAACACACCCACCTGATCGATCGGCGCGGTGGTACCTGTCGGGTTGTTCGGTGACGTCACAACAACGATCGCGGGCCTCGTTTGGTGCAACAGCGGCAGGTTACGCTGTAAATCCAGCGTGAAGTCCCAGGCGCGTTGCACCGGGCGATAGTCGGTGCAGGTCGTTCGAGCGTACTCGGCATACATCGAATACGTGGGCTCGAAGGTGCCCACGCTGCGTCCGGGTCCGCCGAATGCTTGGAACAGGTGCTGCATGACCTCGTTCGAACCATTCGCCGGCCAAACCTGGTCAACTCCGATTTGCACACGTGACTCCTCGGCCAAATAGGCCACGAGACACTTACGAAGGGCAACGGCCTCTCGATCCGGGTATCGATTGAGTTCGACGGCACTCGACCGAACCGCGTTGGTTATCGCCTCCACAACCACGTCAGGCAACGGAAAGGGATTTTCGTTCACATTGAGTCGAACGGGTACGTCGATCTGCGGTGCGCCGTAGGCGCTCAGCCCGATGAGGTCGTCGCGCAAGGGCGGCACATACTCGGTTGCCATGAACTGCCTAGTCCACCACGGGCTTAGTAGCCGGGCTCCAGGCGCACCCGGACTGCGTCTGCGTGGGCAGGCAGATCTTCGGCGTGGGCTAGGACCTGAACAGCCTGCGCCGAGGCAACAAGGGCATCTTCGGAGTACTCGATGACCTGCACTCCGCGTAGGAAGGTCTGCACTGACAGTCCCGATGAGTGACGCGCGCAACCCCGAGTCGGCAGCACGTGATTGGAGCCAGCACAGTAGTCGCCGAGCGAAACGGGCGACCATGGGCCAACGAAAATGGCGCCAGCGTTGCGGACCTGTAGCGCCACTTGGCGTGCGTCGCGAGTCTGGATCTCAAGGTGTTCGGCGGCGTAGGCATCCACCACCGCTAGGCCTGCCGCTAGATCAGTGACAAGCACGATCGCACTTTGCTGCCCAGTCAGAGCGGCGGTGATGCGCTCAACATGCTTTGTTCGCGCCAATTGTCGCGCGAGCTCCTCTTGCACCCGCCCTACGAGGTCCGTACTGGTGGTGACCAGTACTGCAGCGGCCAGTACGTCGTGTTCGGCCTGGCTGATGAGATCTGCCGCAACATGGACAGGGTCAGCCGTCTCGTCGGCGAGGATGGCGATTTCCGTAGGGCCGGCTTCGCTATCGATCCCAACCAGACCCCGAACAGCACGCTTGGCCGCGGTCACGTACAGGTTCCCCGGACCAGTGATGATGTCGACTGGGAGGCAGCGCTCACCCTGCGGCAGGTCCACGCCGTAAGCGAGCATCGCGATGGCCTGAGCACCACCCGCGGCGTAGACCTCTTCGATACCGAGCAGCGCACATGCGGCGAGGATCGTCTGGTGCGGCCAACCCGAGTGGTCGCGTTGCGGGGGCGAGGTCACGGCGATGGATGACACACCGGCAACCTGGGCCGGCACGACATTCATGACGACGCTGCTCGGGTAGACCGCCTGGCCACCAGGCACGTACAGCCCTACCCGCTCTACGGCAAGCCAACGTTGGGTCACGGTTCCGCCGGGAATAACCTCGACGGAATCATCCGGGCGACCTTGCCTTGCGTGCACCACCTTGGCGCGGTGGATCGCTGTTTGGAGAGCGCCACGAACTGATGGGTCAAGCCCCTCTAGGGACTGGGAAATCACCCCGACGGGCACACGCAAACTCGGGGCGGCAACGCCATCCAGACGCATGGTCCACTCTTGGACCGCGGCGGCTCCATCGGCGCGCACCGAGTCGAGAATCGGCTGAACAACCTCCGACGCATCGTCGATAGTGGCTCCAGCCCGCGGCAGGTCCAGGCCTTGTGAATCCGCAGCATCGGTGAAAGCCACTGAGCGGAGGTCGATCACCCGCAGCACGCGCCCAGTCTACGCTGCAATCATGCGCATGCCGGTGTTCCCACTGAACGTGGTGCTGGTGCCCGGGCTTGTCCTGCCTCTCCACATATTCGAGTTGCGCTACCGCGAACTGGTCGAGGAACTACTGGCTCAGCCTGAGACAAGCGGCCGCGAATTCGGCATCATTGCGGTCCGAGATGGGCGATCCGTCGAAGTTGACGGAGCGCAGGCGCTCTACGACGTTGGTGTGGTTGCCTCACTTCGCGAGGTGGAAGCTCTCGATGATGGTCGCTACAACATCATGACCAGCGGTACTCAGCGATTTCGCCTTCAACAGCTCGATGACTCTCATCCACTGCTACGCGCCGATGTAGAACTGCTCGAGGACCCCGCCGGCCCCGAAGATGAGTTACTCGCCACCACAGTCCGGCGGGAGTTCGACCGATACCGAACACTGTTGGGGGCCCGTCTACTCATCACACCTGCCGGCCCAGTCGAGGATCTGCCAGTAGACCCCGGCGCACTTGCCTACCTGGTGACCGCAGCGATGGTTCTGCCCACCGACGAGCGTCAACAACTTCTCGCTGCGCCCAGCGTCCTTGAGCGCCTAGCACTGGCGCGAAGGATCCTCGCCCGCGAATGCGCACTGATCCAACAACTTGCTAGCGTGCCGACCACGGACCTCGGTCAATTTATTCCTTCGCCAAATTGAGTCACGATATGGCGGCACGCACACACCGCGGGGCAGCAACCCCAGCCATCCAGCAACTCCAGCGACTCAAGTTTCCTTTTCAGGTACACAGCTTCGAAATAGCAAACACCGAGTCCACCGCCGGCTATGGCTTGCAGGCCGCGACAGCACTAGGTGTGCCCGCCTCTGCAGTGTTCAAGACCTTGATTACATTTGTGGATGATCGACCATGCGTTGGGATCGTCCCGGTAGATCACACTCTCGACCTGAAGGCATTGGCAAGCGCCCTCAATGCGCGGCGGGCGGTTATGGCTGAGGTTCCAGTTGCCGAACGCCTTACCGGCTACGTGGTCGGCGGAATTAGCCCCCTAGGCCAGCGACGCAAGCTCACCACGGTGCTAGACACCTCAGCACAAGGGCACGCACTCATTTACGTCTCCGCTGGACGACGTGGCATGGACATCAGCCTGCGTCCGGACGATCTGCTGCAGGCTACGGGCGGCGTGCTCGCCCCTATCGCGCGTCAGGTTGGCTGAGGTCAGGTCCAATGAGCCGCGCTACGCGCGCGGAGGCAACCCAATCTGTCACGGCGACCACGAGGACAACGACTGCCGTTGCAATGGGCCAAGCCAACAGCACCGCAGGCATAGAGACCGCCAATGGCGCGTCGACCACCGTTTCAACATCCGTAGTGGCGACCAAGCCCTCGATATCTACCGAACCCAACCTAACGCCGACCTGCCACATCAACAGTGAGCCTGCGAGGCCAGCTAGTAGACCCCAACCAAGTACCGCAAGAACCTGTTGGCGACGAATAGTGATCAACCCAATGGCGAGCAGCGTGCCGGCTAGTACGGCGAGGACGCAGAAACCGAGGTCTGCGCCTAGGTAGCCGTCAGGTTGGTAGGTCTGCGGGCTACTTCCCTCAGGCCGAACCACGAGGGGCACTCGGGGAGCAAGGCGCCACCACAGCACACCTAACGCAATGCCTGAACTCACACCCCAGGCAAGTGCCGAGACGGCAAGGGTCACTCTCGACGAAGCCTCGGAAGCCCACGTGATCCAAGAACGTTTTGGTTGCACTGCACTAGGCCAGACAGTTCGGCCCGAGGAGCGCCTTCAGATCGGAAACCAGCGCTGCGGTTGGCGACACCCGCAGATGGTCATCGAGTCTGAGCACAGTCGTCTTGGCTCCCCCGGTCAGATGCAGGTGCACTTCGGTGGTTCCTGGGTTGGCGGCCAGGATCCCCTTGAGGCGATCAACCAGCGCAGGTACGCACCTGCTCGCCGGCAAGGTAAGGCGCAACGGACCGGTTTGCGCGTCGGAAAGATCAGGCAGGCTGATCTCAAGGGCGATCAATCGCAATCCATCCTCATCACTGCGATCCAATCGTCCTCGAACAACGATCACGGCATCCTCAGCCAGTGCAGTTGCTGCGGCTTGGTAGACCTGCGGGAAGACCATCACGTCAACCGAGCCGGCCAAATCTTCCAGAGTGATGATTGCCCACGGCGACCCCTGCTTCGTGGTCTTGCGTTGGACCGCCGTGATCAGGCCACCCACACTGACGACCGCTCCGTCGCTACGTTCATCCGCATACAGGCCCGCAACAGTCTGGTCGGCAACCTGCGCCAAGGCGTGTTCGATGCCGTGCAACGGATGGTCAGACACGTACAGGCCAAGCATCTCGCGCTCATGGGCGAGCAATGTGGCCTTCTCCCACTCCGCGAGCGTGATCTCCGGTAGGAGTTGCAGCCCAGTGTCCGCAGGGGCCTGCAAGCCACCGAACAGGTCAAACTGCCCAATTGCCTCGGCGCGCTTCACGTCAATGGCGGCGTCAATGACCGCTTCATGCACCTGTAGGAGACCCTTGCGGGTGTGACCCAACGAATCAAAGGCTCCCGCCTTGATGAGGGACTCCACGATGCGTTTGCCGCAAACCGACGGTTCAACTTTGGCAATAAAGTCGTTGAAGTCGGCGAAGCGCCCGACGCGCCGACGCGTGGTGATAATCGATTCCACAACGTTGGTGCCGACGTTGCGCACCGCTGACAGCCCGAAGCGAATGTCAGTACCTCGAGGCGTGAAATCCATGTCCGAGTCATTCACGTCGGGTGGTAGCACTTTGATGCCCATGCGGCGACATTCGTTCAGATAGACCGCCGATCGATCCTTGTCATCCTTGACCGAGGTGAGCAAGGCAGCCATGTATTCGGCCGGGTAGTTGGCCTTGAGATAGGCCGTCCAGTAGGAAACCAGTCCATACCCGGCGGTATGCGCCTTATTGAACGCATAGTCGGAGAAAGGGACGAGGATTTCCCAGAGCACGTGGATTGCCTGCGGTGAGTAGCCGTTAGCTTCCATACCGGTACGGAAGGGGATGAACTCCTGTTCCAGGATTTCCTTTTTCTTCTTGCCCATGGCTCGTCGGAGCAGGTCCGCCTTGCCCAACGAGTAGCCGGCTAATCGCTGCGCGATTGCCATGACCTGTTCCTGGTAGACGATGAGGCCATATGTGTCACCGAGAATTTCTGACAAAGGCTCTGCCAGGTCAGGGTGAATCGGCGTTACCGGCTTGCGGCCGTTCTTCCGATCGGCGTAGTCGTTGTGGGCGTTGGCGCCCATGGGCCCGGGTCGGTAGAGCGCCAGCACGGCCGAGATGTCTTCGAAGGAGTCCGGTTGCATTGACCTGAGCAGCGCTCGCATCGGACCTCCGTCCAACTGGAAGACCCCGAGCGTGTCGCCGCGTGCCAGTAGCTCGTACGTTGCCGCGTCATCCAGGGTTAGGTTCTCCAGGACGATGGTTTCCCCCCGGTTCGATGCAATGTTTGCCAGGGCATCGTCGAGGACCGTGAGGTTACGCAGCCCAAGGAAGTCCATCTTCAACAGACCAAGCGTCTCGCAGACTCCCATATCGAACTGCGTGATGACTGCACCATCTTGCTCCCGGCGCCAGATGGGAATGACATCCATCAGTGGCTCGGCGCAGAGAATGACACCGGCGGCATGAACACCGGGCTGACGCTTCAACCCTTCAAGTCCACGCGCGGTGTCGACAACACGCTGAGCGTCTGGATCGTTCTCGAGCAATGAACGAAATTCAGCCGCCTCCCCGTAGCGCGGGTCCGTCGGATCAAAGGCACCCGCCAGGGAGATATCTCGGCCCATCACCGACGGGGGCATGGCCTTTGTGATGCGGTCACCGAGCGCGTAGGGATACCCCAGGACCCGAGCACTGTCCTTGATGGCGGCTTTGGCCTTGATGGAACCGAAGGTGACAATCTGCGCGACTCGGTCCTCGCCGTATTTCGCGGTGGCGTAGCGAATGACATCGGCGCGACGGCGCTCATCGAAGTCGATGTCAATATCCGGCATGGAGATGCGCTCTGGGTTCAAGAATCGTTCGAAGAGCAACCCGTGCTTGATCGGGTCGAGTTCGGTGATGCCCAGCGCGTAGGCGATCATCGATCCCGCTGCAGAACCACGTCCCGGGCCTACGCGAATGCCTTGCTCTTTGGCATAGCGCACCAGATCCGCTACGACCAGGAAGTACCCCGGAAAGCCCATTTGGGCGACCATCTGCACTTCGTATTCAGCGCGCTCACGTACCTCATCTGGAACAACTGATCCAAAGCGTGTCGCAAGTCCGCGCTCAACCTCCAAGACGAGCCAGGTCTGCTCGGTGTGACCATCGGGGACCCCAAACCTCGGCAGGAGGCTGGCGCCCTCAGCAAACGACACATCGCAGCGCTCTGCAATGAGCAGAGTGTTGTCGCAAGCCTCAGGAAACTCCTCCCACTCATCGCGCATCTGAGCAGCCGACTTCACGTAGAAATCTCGCGCATCGAACCGGAATCGCTTCGGGTCGTCCATCGTGGTCCGCGTCCCGATGCACAGCAGGACGTCATGGGTGTCCGCATCCTGCGGACGTACGTAATGGAGGTCGTTGGTGGCCACCAGCGGGAGGTTCAACTCTCGGGCCAGCCGTAACAGATCGGCTCTGAACCGGCGCTCGATGCCAAGCCCGTGGTCCATGAGCTCGCAGAAGTAGTTCTCGGCTCCGAGGATGTCACGCATGTCCGCAGCAGCAGCTAGTGCCTTGTCATAGCGACCTGCCTGCAACCAGCGATTCACCTCGCCGCTCGGACACCCTGTTGTCCCGATCAAGCCGCTGCCATAGGTGGCTAGCAGCTCTCGATCGAAGCGTGGCTTGTGGTACTGCCCCTCAACACTCGCCAACGACGAGAGTCGAAAAAGATTGTGCATCCCCTCGGTCGTTTGGGCCCAGAGGGTCATGTGTGTGTAGGCAAACTTACCGCGAGCCGCACCCGACTCCTCTGACGTTCCTTCTTCGAAGCCCCCGCCGAACTCCATCGGCTGGCGCAGGAATCGTCCCTGCGGTGCGTAGTAACCCTCGAGGCCAATGATCGGATGAATGCCGGCGTTCTTTGCCTGGCGGTAGAAGTCGTAGGCTCCGAAGAGGTTTCCATGATCGGTGATGGCAATGGACCGCATGCCAAGACGTGAGGTCTCGTCGAGAAGATCACCAAGTCGCGCAGCACCATCGAGCATTGAATACTCAGTGTGAACGTGCAGGTGAACGAAGTCGCCGGAGGTCATCTTCGCCACCGTGACTCCACCTGTGCACTCTAACCAGACTGACCGACCCCCGCCCGAAGGCGCACCAGCCCTTCCTGCAGGTCAGCGGCCGGTTCACTGGTGAACTCGATAGCCTGACCAGTTCCCGGATGCGTGAATCCCAAACGCACCGCGTGTAGCCACTGACGCTGCAGTCCCAACCGTCTCGCCAGACTCGGGTCGGCTCCGTACGTAAGGTCCCCGACGCAGGGATGCCGCAGCGCTGACATGTGAACGCGAATCTGGTGGGTGCGTCCGGTCTCCAATTCGATCTCGAGCAACGAGCCGTGACGATGAGCTTCTAAAGTCCGGTAGTGCGTGATGCTGGGACGCCCCTGCGCGGTAACGGCAAATCGGTAGTCCGCGGTGGGGTGGCGGCCGACGGGAGCATCGATGGTGCCGACCAACGGGTCCAGATGGCCCTGGACGACCGCCTGGTAGACCTTGTGCACTAGGCGGTCGCGGAATTGCTCCTTCAACTCGCGATAGGCCAGGTCGCTCTTAGCGACGACCATCAGGCCGCTGGTACCCACATCGAGGCGGTGGACGATCCCTTGCCGTTCGGCTGCACCCAAGGCACTGACATTGATGCCGGCACCCGCTAGGCCACCGAGCACTGTCGGACCGACCCATCCCGGGCTGGGGTGAGCGGCCACTCCGGCAGGTTTGTCTACCACCACGAGATCACGGTCATCGAACAACACCTGCATTCCGGGCACCTGCATCGGGACGACGGCCGCCCCTGTCGGCTCAATTTCGGTTGCCGTCACGGCCAACAGCCCATCAGCACTTAGGCGATCACTCTTGCCGAGCCCGCGCCCGTCGAGTGTGACGAAGCCATCCGCGAGCAATTGCGCGGCTCGGGCTCGACTGATCCCCAGCAGCCTGGTCAAGGCAAGGTCGGCTCGCTCACCAACCAACCCCTCGGGGACTGGGAAGAGACGCTCAGTCACCGGGATTCAGGGCTACTGGGCTCTATGGGCTCGTCAGGCTCAGAACTGGCTGGCTCAGCGTTGGCCTGCCCGCGGTAATCGATCCCGCGGATCGACAGCACCACCATCAGGATCGCCGAGCCCACGACGAACATGTCGGCCACATTGAACACCGGCCAGTACGGGAGTTCGATGAAATCGACGACGTAGCCTCGGCCGGGTCCCGGTTCACGCGTGAGCCGGTCGACGAGATTCCCAACGGCCCCCCCGAGGAGCCCACCGAGCGCAATTGCCCAGGGCAGGGAACCCAGGCGTGGCGCCATACGCAGGATTGCGATGACGACACCGAGGGCGATGAGGCTGAACACCACCGTCAGGCCACTGCCCAGGCCGAATGCCGCTCCGGTGTTCTCAACGTAGGTGAGTTTGAGGAAATTGCCGATGATTTCGATTGGGCCGTCACCACCAGCCGACATGCGGGGCAGCATCGTTCGAACAGCCCAGGCCTTAGCGATTTGATCGACGATGACCACGATTACGGCTACCCCGATGAGGGCTATCACGCAGGTTCGACTGCGGGACCGCTCCGACGCAGATCGCTCAACCGGGGAATTGGCGGAGACCGTCACCCCCGCACTGTACGCGCCCGGCAGGCGCCGCCGCTAAAAGCGCTCTTCGGCTTGCTTGCAGGCCAAACACAGGCTCGCTCGCGGAAATGCCTGAAGTCGGTATTTTCCGATCGGCTTGGTGCACCCTTCGCAGACGCCATACGTGCCTTCAGCAAGTCGGGTGAGTGCATGGTGGACCTGCTCCAACATGTCTCGGGCGTTGTTGGCAAGTGACATTTCATGTTCGCGTTCGAAAGTCTTACTGCCCGCATCCGCCTGATCGTCACCGGCCCCGTCCCCGGAGTCTTCGATAAGGGCTGCAAGACCCGCCTCAGCGGTGGCGATCTCCTCTTCGAGTCGGCGTACCTCGTCACGCAAGGCCTGCTCAACCTCGGACATCTCTTCGTTGGTCCAAGGTTCCTCGTCATCGCGCACGGCAAGGCGGGCGGCCGCAGTCGTTGCGGCCTTGGATGCGGCCATTGACTCCTCGCTTTCACGTCAGGTTGGCGTGTCCACCACTCGCACGCGTTTCCCATGATCGGGCGCTATGCGCTGCATCAACGCGGTCCCCGGGACTATAGATGCCTCTCATGCGTGATGCATGTCGAGCATGGAGCGCCCCCAGCGCTTGGGTGCCCTCAGGTGCCCGGGTAGCGGGGTTGGGTCGGGATCTCCTGCGTAGCATCCGGCGGCACCGGCCCCCGTGCTCGTGGTGCCCCATCACGTGGTACCCCCGCGATCGGCCCAGTTGCGCGCTCCGTTGAGTCTTGCCCCTGGTCGGGATCTACGTCGGGGGCCGCAGCACCCTGCGCGCTCACCGGCTGAGCAGGCGACGGCTCTGACTGCGCGGCGGCCAACACCCCGGCAGTTGCTGCGGTGTCCACGCTCGCTTGTACCGATCGGATTTGAGATTCCACCTGACCAATGTGTTCACGCAGCTGGGCGATAAGTGCCTGCCTTACCAGCAGCGCTTGAGCAAGCGCTTGGCTGAGTTCCTGCGGCGACTGGGAGGCCTGTGGCGATTCGGCACGGACAATCGTGGTGGGCGCTGCTGAGCCCACTCGCGAACGTAACTGCTCGTACTGAGCCCGGTACTGCGCCTCTCCCTCCTGCGCGCGCTGAAGTTCGGCAAGCAGGACGGCTAGCCGTTCCTCGATCATGTCCAAGAATGCGTCGACCTCGTCCATGTCGTATCCGGTGCGAAGACGAGTGGTGCCGAAGGCGGCATTGCGGATTTCCGTAGGGGTCAGCACGGGCGCAACACCGACCCCGGATTCCACTCCCCTGCTTTCGCGCGCTGATTCCGCCATCACTGACCTTTCAAAACGGGGAACTTCACGGTTGATCCCTGGGCGTCAATCGTCGCAGGGCTTAAAGCAGCAGTGCCAAGCGGGTCAGGATCTGCAAGCCAACCAAGACGATCAGGAATGCCATGTCGAACTGCACGGCGCCGAGTCTTAACGGTGGAATGAACCGGCGCAGCAGTCGCAGCGGAGGATCGGTCAAAGTGAAGACTGCCTCAGCAAGGATGAGAAAAACTCCGCGGGGCCGGAAATCGCGTGCAAAGCCCTGGATGAGATCCAAGATGAGGCGCACGACGAAGAGCAGCCAGTACAGCCACAGCACAGTGGCCAGGACTTGCCCTACAGCGCTCATCTCGTTGTTTCTCTTTCCAACATCAGCTCTGGTTGTAGAAGTCGCGCTGCGCAATCTGAGCGCGCGCTACATCCCCTACATCGACGTTGACCGGTGACAGCAGGAACACCCGCGGGGTGACACGCTCAATCGACCCCCGCAGGCCGAAGACGAGGCCAGAGGCAAAGTCAATGATGCGCTTGGCATCGGTGTCGTCCAGATCCGAGAGGTTCATGATGACCGGAACGCCCTCACGGAACTGCTCGCCAATTGGGCGTGCATCGTTATAAGAACGCGGGTGGACAGTCTCGATCCGCGAGAAGTCGGGCATGGCTGGCCGACGCGTGGGTGCCGGGCGCAGTGGCGGGCGTTCGGCATCCGGCCGAAATGACCGAACCGTTCGGCGATCCGGACCCGTAGGCCTATCAGGCCGAACCATACGGACCCCTGGCCGAGACTGGCGCTCGTCGTACTCCTCCACGTCATCGTCCTGGAAATCTGACTCATCGAACCGTCCGCCACTGCGTCGGGAGGTGTAACGCGTGGCGACGACATTCGAGCGATCAGATCCTCGCTCGTGTCGACCCGAACGCACCCGCACGTCGCTGCGCTCTTGGTCGTAGTCGTCGTACTCACCGTAGTTCGAATAATCGGCGTACCCGTCCTCCTCAACGAGGCCCAGATACGCGGCCATTCTGCGCAAAGCGCCCATGCTGCTTATGCCTCCTGAGATTTGCTGGGCAGGCACGTGCGGAGGGCCTGACCCATGATGACGTTACTGCACTCTTACTCGGTACCCGAGCACGGCGCTACCCAGCCGCACCTGTGTCGCTCCGGCCGCTACGGCGGCCTCAAGGTCGTCGCTCATGCCGGCAGAGAGCACAGTGGCCTGCGGTGCGGCTCGTCGAAGTTCCTGCCAGTCCCCGGCCAACCGGTCAAAAGCGGCCGCAGGGTCGCCTGGATGCGGGGCAACACCCATCAACCCCCGTAGGCGAAGACTGGGGGCCGATAAGACCGCTTCGCTGAGCATTGGAAGGTCCTTGGGCAGCACCCCGCCCCGCCCTGGCGTTGGGTCGACGTCGAGGTTCACTTGGATCAGCACGTCAAGGACCCGCTCGCGCCGAGCAGCCGCTGCATCGAGGGCTTCCACGAGTTCTGGGCGATCCACGGATTCCACGACGTCCGCCCAGCTGAGGACCGAACGCGCCTTGTTGGTCTGCAACTGACCGATCATGTGCCAGCGAAGCGCCGACGCGTCACTAAGCTCCGCGCGCTTGTTGCGTGCCTCTTGATCGCGATTCTCCCCGACCTCCCGGCAGCCTAGCTCGGCGAGAAGCGCCACATCAGATGCCGGAAAAGTTTTGGTCACGACCACGAGGTTCACCTCGCTGGCTGAACGGCCAGCTGCCGCAGCCGCCTTTGCGATGCGCTCCCGCGCGGCGGCTAACCCGGCGGCAATATCCGCCGCGCGCGCTGCTCGACCAGTGTCACTCACGACTCACGTACTTTCAGGTATGTCGCCGTCATGAAATGCAGCAACGACCATGGCATGGCGATTCATCGTGCCCGAGTCTCGGAACGAGAACAGTCTCGGGTCCTGGGCAGTGCAGCCAGGCACCTGATCGATGCGCTGCACCCCGATTTCGCGCAGGGAGTGCAGCTCAGCGACGACTCCTGCTGCGACAGCGATCCGAGCCGGGTCATCAAGACAGGCTTCGGCAGCAACGCTCGGGGCTACCGAGTTACGCACCCGTTCAAGTCGGTCATCGTCTACCGGATAACAGGTCGCGCAAATAGACGGGCCGACGACCGCCGTCATTGCTCGAGCGCCGCGTTGGACCATGACCCGAACCGCTGCACTGACCACGCCCACGGTGAGCCCCTGCCATCCGCAGTGCACCGCTGCAACCAGACCGCAGTCGGGATCGGCGAGCACCACGGGGACGCAATCTGCGGCAAGGGTCACCAGCGCGAGATTGGGGTGGTCGGTGACGATGGCATCGCAGCCAGCTGCGATACCCGGCCTCTCGGCGAAGGCCACCGACGCACCGTGCACTGACCCGGTTACCGCCGATCGTGTCGCACCGACAAGTTGGGCCACTCCAAGTTCGTCAACCCACCAATTGGCCGGATCCACGTGTGCCGCCGGGCCATCGGCGCTCACCGCCCACCGCACAACCGTGCTGGAGTCGACCGAACCAGACCCGCCCCCAGCAGAGCCCGCGATGACTCCGGAGGCGTAGACCTGCACATCCCTCACTTCAGGAAGTCAGGAATGTCCAGGTCATCGGAATGATCGTCGAAACCAATTGAACGGGGTGCCGCTGGACGCGGTCCGGAGGTGACAACGACCGGAACCTCTCCAGTGGAGTCATCCTCCAGTAGCGGACGGCGCGAGGGTTCTCGTTCGACGG
The DNA here is from genome assembly GCA_018970765.1 of Actinomycetales bacterium. Taxonomy (GTDB): domain Bacteria; phylum Actinomycetota; class Actinomycetes; order S36-B12; family S36-B12; genus REEB426. Next base: position 29,204 of record JAGWVT010000003.1, on the reverse strand, counting down.
TGGCTTGCCGTCGCGCGGGCGGTTGCCCACCATCGAAACCAGCTGCGATGACGGTGACGCGAACCTCGTCACCGAGGGTGTCGTCGATCACGGCACCGAAGATGATGTTGGCGTCTGGGTGCGCAACATCGTTCACCAGTCGCGCTGCTTCATTCGCCTCGAACAAACCGAGGTCGGACCCACCGGCAATTGACATGAGAACGCCGTGTGCACCATCGATGCGCGCTTCGAGCAGCGGGCTCGTGATAGCCCGTTCCGCCGCCTCCACGGCACGGTCTTCACCCCGGGCCGAACCAATCCCCATCAGCGCCGAACCAGCACCTTGCATAACGCTCTTGACATCGGCGAAGTCCAGATTGATCAAGCCCGGCGTGGTGATGAGATCGGTAATGCCGGCGACCCCTTGGAGGAGCACAAGATCCGCCTGGCGGAATGCGTCGATCATTGTGATGTTGCGATCTGCCAGTGACAGCAGACGATCATTGGGAACCACGATCAAAGTGTCGACCTCAGGTCGCAGATTCTCGATGCCGATCTCAGCCTGTGCCGCACGGCGGCGCCCCTCGAATCCGAAGGGCTTGGTCACCACACCGATCGTCAATGCATCCAAGGATCTGGCGATCCGCGCCACGACGGGGGCCCCACCGGTACCCGTGCCACCGCCTTCACCGGCGGTCACGAAGACCATGTCGGCGCCGCGCAGCACCTCCTCGATTTCCTCAGAGTGGTCCTCGGCTGCTTGCATCCCGATCTCTGGATTTGCACCGGCACCAAGGCCGCGGGTCAACTCACGACCAATGTCGAGTTTCACATCGGCATCGCTCATCAACAACGCCTGCGCGTCCGTGTTGATGGCGATGAATTCCACGCCCTTGATGCCCACCTCGATCATGCGGTTGACAGCATTGACGCCACCACCCCCAATGCCGACGACCTTGATTTGGGCTAGGTAGTTCTGTGGGGCAACCACGGGTACGTCCTTCACATCGACTGCAATGGGCAAGGCCTACCTTGCCAGCCTCCACGTGGATCGCCGCGCAGGCACTCATCCAAGGTGCCTGTGGCGGCCTGAACTCGTCACGTAGATGTACCCCAGTCACGCGTGTCCCACCAACAAAGTCTCAACCTCGACATGAGACTCACCGCCGGCAGCACGCCCGCTCCCTCACTTCGCGAGGTCGAGTACCGCCGCGAGTACCGCCGCTTGGAACTGGGCCGCAATGGCATCACTGTGCACCGAACGACATCGTGGTTGGCGCGAACCAAACGACTCAAGGCTCCGTAGCGGTTGCATGGGCACGGGTCAGCATCGACGAGATGGATTGGGACTCCCCGCAACATCGGCAGGCTCTGGCGAGCACCCCGCACGAGGTTGTCAGTGCCGTCGGCAAACACCAGGCCCCGCACCACGGTGGGGGGCAGAGCAAGCGCCGACCATGCCCCTAGAGCCGCACCGGCAGAGTGCGTGACGATGACGACTGCACTTGGTGAATCGTGCGATTGCAAGGCCTGCAGGCCCTGGGTAGCACTGAGTCGAGCTACCGCGCTGCGCGCAGTGGCGGGTCTATTCATCGCGACGGGGCCCCGCGCATGCGGTGCAACAACCGCGAAATTCGCCGAACGCAGCATTCCAATCATCGAAGCGAGATGTCGGGGGCTGCGCATGAACCCATGCCAGAGCAGGATCGTGCTACCAGTCATCAGGAACCCGAGCGCGGAATCACGGTTGGCACATCTGGTGCACTGACGTTGTACACCAGCGCCGGTTCGCGCATAAGCAGCCGAAGTACCTCGGCCTTCAGCGCAACGTCGTCGGGACTCCCCCAGCGCACGAGTGAGTCCGACTGCAACTCAAAGGCGATGTCGTCAGGCGTTCGCGCCGACACCTTGGTGACCTCGGCGGCGAGATCCGGTGGCAGTGCCAACCAGGCCGCCACCGCTGTGGGTAGCGCACTATCCGGTGCGTCGATCGTCATCAACGTGGCAGGCAGAGCACTGACGGGGTCGAAGGCGCGGCCGGCTGCGTCGACACCGCGTCCGGTGGCTTGTTGTATCGCTACCGGTTGGCGTTCACTGACGGTCAGCACGATGCTGTCGGGCCAGCGCCGCGTCGCGGTCACCGAATCGACCCAGGGCAACTGGGCGACGGCTGCGATAGCGGCTCCAGTGTCGACACGGGCTAGCGGCAGCCCGACTGGTAGGTCAGCGACTTCAAGAACCGCCTGCGCTGCAGCACCCTGGACACCAACCACCCGCGTGTTGCGAAGTTCCAGCACCGAGGAGAAGGCCAGTAGCCACACACCAGCCGCAACCAGCGCGAGCAGCACCGCTGCGAGCAAGAGGCGTAGCACCGCACGTCGACGACGACTACGGCGGACAACCGGCCCGGTTTGGCGCGTCCACCCCTGCGTTACTTCGGTGGAGCGTCTAGCCACGTGCTTCCAGGAGCGTCAACACTTCGGCAGCGATGGTGCCAATATCCCCCGCTCCGAGCGTCATGATCATGTCGCCCGGCTGCGCTCGAGCCACTAGGTGCCCCGCCACGGCTGACCACCGGGGCTCGAAGACCACGTGGTCACGGTCCAGCGGAACATTGGCTGCCATCGTCTGACCACTGGCACCGGGGATGGCTTCTTCCCCGGGGGCGTACACCTCGAGGACGACCACGTCATCTGCGAGCCCCAACGCCTCACCGAATTCCTTAATGAACAGCGCCGTTCGGTAGTAATGGTGGGCTTGAAAGGCCACGATCAGCCGTCCGCCGCCGACGACCTCGCGAGCCGCCGTCAGCGTCGTGGCGATCTCAGTTGGGTGATGGGCGTAGTCATCGAAGACCCGTACTCCCGAGACACTGCCCTTGTATTCAAACCGACGTCGGGTACCGGTGAACTCTCCCAGGCCTTCGGCAAGCCCCTGCGCGGGGAAGCCGAGGCCGATTCCGGTGGCCAGGGCAGCCGTGGCATTCAAAGCGTTGTGACGGCCCGGTACGCGCAGGCCCAGTTCCACAATGCGACGGCCTGCGTGCACAACATCGAATTGCCAGCCCCTTCCGGCGAGCCTGGGGTTGGCAAGTTGGAAGTCGTCATGGTGGCTACTGCCATAGGTCCGCACGTCAGCGCCCTGTGCTCGCAACTGGTTCGTGAGGTTGCGAGCACCGGGGTCGTCTCCACAGGCAACCACGAACCCGCCACGATCACAGACACCGGTCGCGAAGTCGACGAAACCCTGACGCAAAGCCTCGACAGTTCCCCAGTGATTGAGGTGGTCCGCTTCGACGTTGGTGATAATCGCTGCGATCGCACCCAGGGCTAGAAACGAGCCATCACTTTCATCCGCTTCTGCCACGAAGATGTCGCTTGTGCCCAGATGAGCATTCGATCCCGTTTCGGCAAGTTCGCTACCGATCACGAAGGATGGGTCGACGCCACATCGCTGTAGCGCCACCGTGACCATCGAGGTCGTGGTCGTCTTGCCATGGGTTCCGGAGACCGCAATACCTCGGTTTCCCTGCATCAGCATGGCAAGGGCTTCGGCTCGACTCAGCAAACGAAGGCCACGAGCCTGCGCGGCAACTCGCTCCGGATTATTTGTGGGGATCGCCGTCGAGGTGATGACCGTGTCGCGGCCATCAACCCATTCCGGGCGATGGCCAACCTGCGCTACTACACCGAGAGCGCGTAGTGCATCGAGCCGACGGGACTCCTTTGCATCACTGCCCGTGACATCAACCCCGCGGGCCACCAGAATGCGCGCGATGCCGGACATGCCGGCACCACCGATACCCACAATGTGGACACGCCCCCAGTCCACCGGGCTCACGGTCATGCTTCTCCCTGCCTAAGAAAGTCGTTTCGGTCAATGATTCATCACGGAGACCACCAACTCAGCCAAGGCCGCGCTGGCGTCGCGGTGACCACTGGTGTGAGCTGCTCTGCCCATCTGGTCCAGTCGCCCAGGCGTTTGGACAAGATCCAACACCTGGGCCTGCAGTGCTTCGCCGGAGCACTGTGCGTCATCCAACAGCACTCCTCCGCCCGCCTGGACTACCGGCAGCGCATTGAGCCGCTGCTCGCCATTGCCAATTGGTAGGGGTACGTAGATCGCCGGTAGGCCCACTGCTGTGAGTTCGGCACAAGTCAGTGCGCCAGCGCGAGTAACAGCCAAGTCCGCTGCCGCGTAGGCCTGCTCCATATGATCGAGGTAGTGCACCGGGTGGTAGCCCGACGCAGGTGGCGGTAGCGGGTTGGCTCGCCCGACGGCATGTAACACCGTGACGCCAGCGGCAGTAAGGCCCGGGAGGGCTGCGAGCACTGCCGCGTTGAGTCGCTGAGCCCCCTGGGAACCACCAAACACCAGCAGCACGGTTCCTTCGCGTGGCAGCCCTAGTGCTGCACGGGCCGAGTCACGCATCATCGAACGGTCCAATCCACTGATTCGTGGATTGAGTGGAATGCCGAGAACCTGGGCGTTCGGCAGATTCGGCTGAGCAGCCGTCACGACGTGGCGGGTCAGCCGCGCACCCAGACGATTCGCGATCCCTGGCCGCGCATTCGCTTCGTGCACGACGATCGGAATGCTCAGCGACCAGGCGGCTAGATACACGGGCGCGGCCACATAGCCGCCGAACCCGACGACAACCGCCGGATGTTGGCTGCGCAGGAGCCGCCGAGCCTGCCAGGTTGCGCGCACCACCTGGGCAACGCGCTTGACATCTGACCAGGACAGAGTGCGTGGCAGGGGTGCTGCGTCGAACGTCTGCAGGGGTAGGCCGCGTGCCGGCACAAGGATGTTCTCGAGGCCACGTCGCCCGCCCAGGACCGTGATGTGAATGCCGCTATCGACCTGAGCCAATGAGTGCGCGAGGTTTAGCGCTGGCTCGACGTGACCAGCCGTGCCCCCGGCTGCCAGTACAACGCTGCGCGATGGGCTCGTCACTGCCACGCCTTGAGATTTAGAGGGTTCAGAGGGATTCGCGGATTTGGAGCAGATTCGTTGCTCACGTTAACTGAGCCGCGCCGAGGCAACCGCGGCCTGACGTCGCCGTAAGGCGGTACGGGCATCCGGTTCATGTCGAGCACATCCCATCAGCATGCCAACGGCCAGCAAGGTGGGCACCAGCGACGAACCGCCGTAGGACACCAGGGGCAGCGGCAATCCCGTGATGGGCAGCAGGCCTAAGGAAGCTCCAATATTCACCACTGCCTGCACCACGACCCAACTCCCCACACCGGCGGCAAGAAGTCGGACGAATGGGTCCTGAGACTTGGCGGCAAGGCGGAAGATCGCGAACGCTAGTGCGCCAACGACGACCAGTACGGCGAGCGTGCCAATTAAGCCAAGTTCCTCACCGATAACAGGGAAGATGAAGTCAGTGTGTGCCTCAGGCAGCGAGCCCCACTTCTCACGACTTGCACCGAGCCCGACTCCGAACAGCCCGCCGGTGCCAAGCGCGTACTGACCTTGGGTGACCTGCCAGCCAAAACCTAGACGGTCGGCGGCCGGATCTAGCCATGCGGTGATGCGGGCCATCCGGTAGGGAGCAGCCAGGGTCAGTGCCCAAACACCCATGGCGGTCGCTGCAATCAGAGCCGGGAAATAGCGCAGCGGGGCTCCGGCTGCGTACAGCATGCCCAGGCAGATGGCTCCGAGGAGCAACGCGTTGCCGAAGTCGCCCTCGAGGAGCACCAGAATCACCATTGCACCAGCAATCGGCAACAGCGGCAGCAACCACTGTTGCCATGTGCGTGCCGAACCCGCACGCCTGGCCAAGAGGTCAGCTCCAAACAGGACCAAGGCCAACTTGGCTATCTCGGAGGGCTGTAGGCGAAATGGTCCGTAAAGCTCGATCCAGTTGCGCTGTCCACCGACTTCAACACCGATGACCAGCACGAGCACCAACAACAGGAACGCCACCCCGACTACCGGCCAGACCACGCCACGCCAGAACTGTGGCGATGTCCGCGCGGCGAGGAACATCGCGATGACACCCAGCACCGCAAACATGCCTTGCCGCTGAGCGAGGGTGTAGGGCGACCCAAAGACTCGATAACTTTCAATACTCGACGCGGACATCACCATGACGAGCCCAATAATCAAGAGCAGTAGCGTCGACCCCATCAGCAGGTAGTAAGTACTCAGTGGGTGCTCGAACAACAGACGAAGGCGACTAGCCCGCCTGGGATTGACTTCGGTCCTGCTCCGCTTCACGCCGTTTACTCCCGTACACCGTCTACCGACGCGCAGATCGTCGGGGTCGACGACCGCGTGCGATCCGATCGCACCGGAAGGTGAGCTACGAGCCTTCCGGGAGCGAAAGCACCGCCTGCACGAAGGTATCGCCGCGATGGCCGTAATCGCGGTACATATCCCACGACGCGCAGCCCGGTGCCAGCAACACCGTGTCGCCTGCCGAAGCCAGGGCTGCGGCCTGGCGGACTACCTGGTGCATCGCCTCAGGCGCGGTATCGGCAACCTCGACAACGGGAACTTGGGGAGCCCATGCACGTAATGCCTCGGCGATGACTGCTCGATCGCGCCCGAGCAGCACCACTCCACGCAAACGATCTCCCACCGACGCGATCAGGTCTTCGAATCGCTGACCCTTGGCCAAACCTCCAGCAATCCAGATCACCGACGAATACGCCCGCAGGGAGGTGAGCGCAGCGTGAGCGTTCGTTGCCTTGGAGTCATCGATGTAGGCAACACCAGCAATCGTCGCGACAGTGCTGATGCGGTGCGGAGCGGGTTCGAATGCGCGCAGGCCCTCGCGGACCGCACTCGGTTCCACACCATAAGCGCGGGCCAAGGCAGCCGCCGCCAACGCGTTGGCCACATTGTGCGGAGCCTGCGGACGTACATCTTCGACCGTGGCAAGTTCCTGAGCCGAAGTTTGACGATTGTCAATGAAGGCCCGATCGACCAGCACATCGTCTACTAAGCCGAGCATTCCTGGCCGGGGAATCCCGAGTGTGAAACCGACTGCCCGACATCCTTCAACGACATCGGCGTCCCGCACCATCTGTTCGGTTTGCGTATCGTCCACGTTGTATACGGCGGCCACCTGTGCATGTTGGTACACCCGTGCCTTTGCTGCGCGGTAGGCATCCATGGACCCGAAGTGATCGACGTGATCCTCGGCGAGGTTGAGACAGGCCGCAGCAAGTGGACTTATCGAATTGACAAAAGGCAGTTGTGGTGCGCCGACCTCAACTGCGATGACATCCAACGACTCGCGGGTGACAACTTCGACGAGCGACAGACCGATGTTCCCGGCCGCAGTGGATCGCAAACCCGCCGCCTTCAGTATTGAGTCAAGCATCAGGGTGGCCGTGGTCTTTCCATTGGTGCCGGTGACCAGCAGCCACGGCGGTGCCTGGGGACCTCGCAACTTCCAAGCCAGTTCCAGCTCGCCCCACACAGCGACGCCGCTAGCGAGGGCCTCGGCAATGACTGGCGCTTCCGGACGCAGACCCGGCGATACAACGAGCAGATCGCTGGGTGGCAGTACCGCTTGTTGACCCAGCAGAATTCGCGCACCCAAAATGCCCAGCACCTCCGCGCGCTCGCGCTGCGCAGGTCCGTCCGAACTATCAATGACGCACACCGATGCTCCGCGCTCGAGCAGTGCCTCAGCGGCCGCAAACCCCGCGACGCCGATACCAGCGACCGTGCAACGAACGTTGGCCCAATCCGCTGCACCGTCAACTTCGGTTGCGAGCACCGCTCAGGCGCCGTTCCGTGTAGAACCAGTGGCATGATCAGCTGCCATCAGGTGCGTACCCACTCGGCGTAAAACAGCGTGAGTCCCGCACCGATACACAAACCTTGAATGATCCAGAAGCGCACGACGATTTGAATTTCAGGCCAGCCCAACATCTCGAAGTGATGATGCAAGGGCGCCATGCGAAAGACTCGCCGGCCGGTGAGTTTGTAGGACCCGACCTGAGCTATGACCGACAGGGTCGTGATGACGAACAAACCTGCCATCAGGGGCAGCAACAGTTCCGTACGCGACATGATGGCCAGGCCAGCGATCCCACCACCCAGGGCCAGCGCACCGGTATCCCCCATGAAGATGCGCGCAGGTGCGGTGTTCCACCACAGGAACCCAAAGCAGGCACCCGCGCAGGCCGCCGCCACGATTGCCAGATCCATCGGATTAACCGTTGGGTAGCAGGTTGCCGTTTGCTGAAACGTGCAACTTTGGCCGTACTGCCAGATGCTGATGAGAATGTAACCGCAGAACGTCATCACCGATGCACCCGTTGCGAGGCCATCGAGCCCGTCGGTGATGTTTACGCCGTTCGTCGTCGCCGTGATGAGAAACCAGATCCAGATCAGGAACACCACGAAGGGCAGGACTATGGCAGTGTCCCGCACGAACGAAATCGCCATGGAGGCCGGTACACCACCACCTGTGGAGAAGGTTACGGACAGCACCGCAAAACTCAGGGCAACGATTGCCTGACCAATGAGCTTCGTCCGAGCCCGCAGGCCGGTACTGCGTTGCCGGAAAATCTTGAGATAGTCATCTGCGAGCCCGACTAGGCCGAGTCCAACGATCAAATAGAGCACCAGCAGGCCTGAGGCGGTGACCGGTCGCCACGCCACCAGATGTGTGACGAAGTAACCGGCAAGGACCGCGACGATGATCGCCGCCCCACCCATTGAAGGTGTGCCGCGCTTGCCTTCATGTGCTGGGTACGGTTCGTCTTCGGTCGAGACGCGAATGGCCTGCGCATAGCCCCGCCGCGCCAACATACGGATGAGCAGTGGCGTGCCGATCAGCGCGATGACGGCAGCTACTGCGCCGGCAATCACGACAAGTCTCACGCGGTGTCCTCTACTTTTGCATCCACGACGGCTTCGGAGTCTAGATGCAGGGGCTGGGAGAAGACTTGGACCAGCACCTCGTCAAGAGCGATTCCTCGCGAGGCCTTCACGAGAAGGATGTCATCGGCAAGCAGGCTCTCCCGCAGCAACACTGCGGCCGCAGCAATGTCTGGTACCGCCTGAGCCTGCCCAGTCCATCCCGCAACCGACGCTGCCCCAGAAGCGATGGCCTCGGCCGGCGTGCCGATGCAGAGCAAGCGGCTGATTCCCAATTCGGCAGCTAGTCGACCTATCTCTTCATGGGCCGAATTCGAGCTTTCTCCGAGTTCGCGCATCTGGCCCAAGACCGCCCATGACCTACGCCCAGCGGCCATGACTGCGAGCGTGCGAAGTGCGGCCGCCATGGACTCGGGATTTGCGTTGTAGGCATCGTTGATCACCGTGATGCCGTGCCGCTCTTCCTGGATCTGCATACGCATCGGGCTTGTCGATTCGGTCGCTCGAAGGGCAGCCCCCACGACATCTAGGGGCAGACCACAGCAAAGTCCTACGGCTGCTGCCGCCAGTGCGTTGCTCACGAAGTGCTCGCCCTGGTATCGCAAGGTCACCGGAACAGCACCCATCGGCTCGGTGGCGTGCAAGGTGAACGATGCTCGGGCCCGGCTATCCATTCGAATATCAGTGGCACGCACCTGACAGGCCGAACCTGCTCCAAAGGTGACCACTCGGGCTGAGGTCCGCTCACACTGGCTCATTACCCGCGGATCATCGCCATTGAGCACCGCTATGCCATGCCCCGCTAGGCCCGCGATGATTTCACCCTTTGCATCCGCAATTGCCTCAACGCTACCGAGCATGCCTACATGCGCACTACCCACATTCACGATGACGGCGATGTCCGGCTCGGTAATCGTGCAGAGGTAGTCGATATGGCCAGGTCCTCGCATACCCATTTCCAAAACGAGGTACTGCGTGGACGGTTCGGCGCTGAGCACCGTGAGAGGAACACCCACCTCGGTGTTGAACGATCCGGGCGCAGCCACCGTGGAGCCGGCCGTACTGAGTACGGCCGCCACAAGGTCCTTGGTGCTCGTCTTCCCCGAAGAGCCAGTGATTGCGACCACCGTGGCTGTCAGTCGGTCTCGGCGATACCAATGCGCCAACCGACCCAGGGCCTGCACGGGATCGTCAACCACGATGCACGGTACGGGCAATTGTCGTGCCGATAGGACAACCACTGCGCCGGCCTCGACAGCGGCTACCGCGTACTCATGACCGTCGACCTGAGCCCCGGTGATGGCCACGAACATGGCTCCGGGTTCCACGGCGCGGGAATCCGCCGCAACGGAGCCAATGTCGACTTGGTCAGCGGACTCTGCCAAGCCGTGCACTGTGCCACCGACTGCCGCCGCAACATCCGCACAGGTCACATCGATCATTAGGACAACTCGCCTGAGATTCCGTAGACCCTGCGCAAAGCACCGGCTAATTCCTCGCGGTCGTCGAACTGATGCATAATCCCCGCCACCTCCTGTGTCCTCTCATGCCCCTTGCCGAGTATGGCGACACAGCCCGTAGGCAGCGCACACCGGACAGCGATATCAATTGCCTCGGCACGATCAGCAACTTCCATGATCTGCGCGCCGGTGCCGCCCTGTTGAGCGCCGGCGATCACAGCCGCTCGAATAGACGACGGATCCTCGTCGCGAGGGTTGTCGTCTGTCACGATAACGACATCGGCCCAACTCGCCGCCGCTGCACCCATCGCACGTCGCTTGTCGCGATCTCGATTGCCTCCTGCGCCGATGACCGCGATGAGTTTGGAAGCTTTGCCAGCTGCTGAATCAGGCTGGACGGAGCCGTGGGACACACCTCCACGGCGGACGCGCATTGCCTGTAGAACGCGCGCAATGGCCTCCGGAGTATGCGCGTAGTCGACTATGGCCTGCACCGCCTGGCCAGCGTTCACGACGATCGGTTCCATCCGCCCTGGGACGACGACGTGAGCAAGTCCCTGTGCGGCAGCACGAGCAGACAGGATGGTTTCAAGATCAGGGCCGACACCAGGGAGCATGGTCAAGCAGCGCAACATCGCATAGGCGCACAAAACGTTGGCTCGATTGAAGGCACCCGGTAGCGGCATCGGCAGCAGCTCCACCGATCCGTCAGGACCGAGGGCGTTCCACTGAGACTCACTCAAGCCGGCATCGTCTACATCGTGTACACCGTGTACCGGCACGAGGCGCCAATCCGCATCCGGCGCACTTAAGTGCTCATCATCCCCCGCAGACCAGGTTTGGATGCCGATACTTGCCTGACGAGCCAGCCGCGGACCATAAGCGTCATCGATTCCCACTACACCCAAGCGCGCATGTCTGGGGGTGAAGAGTTGCGCCTTGGCCTGAAAGTATTCCTCCATACCTCCGTGGTAGTCGAGGTGATCTTGGCTCAGGTTCGTGTATCCGGCCACATCCACCACGAGTCCGTCAAGACGACCCTCGGCCAACGCGTGGCTACTAGCCTCCAGGGCCACTGCTCGTACCCCTCGTTGCGCCATGGCTGCCAGCGCGGCATGCAGGTGGACCGACTCGGGGGTCGTTCGCGGCGTTGGCCAGTGCTGATCACCGACACTGATACCTATCGTCCCAACCAGACCTGTCGCGACTCCACAGTTCCGCAAACCGGCAGCGACCAGATGCGCAACGGTGGTCTTACCGTTCGTTCCCGTCACGGCCAGAATCGACATGGATCGACGCGATTGCGAGCCCTCCGAGGTTAGGTAGACGCTGCTTGCGATATGGCCCAGCCGCGTTCGTAGATCACTTGCCACGAACACTTCTATTGGCGCCTGGGTTAATAGCCCTGCACCCGATGGATCCGTGAGTACGGCAACTGCACCTTGCGCGATCGCCTGGGCCACGTGCTGCGCGCCATGAACCGTTCGACCCGGTAGGGCCACGAATAGATCGCCCGGTTGAACCAACCGTGAATCAAGTTCCACTCCGCTGGCTCGAAGAGCGTCCAGACGTATCCGGTCTGCTGCGCTGGCCTCGATCGAGTCCGCAACACAGATCAGAGAATGTGGTTCAAGGTCAGGGCGAAGCATGCCGGGCACACTCTCCTTCGCCACTTAGATCGACCATTGCGTGCGCGTGGTATTTCACCGTAATCCGCGGAACAAATCATTCCGCAGGCGCGATAGGCAGAAGAGGCGCCTTGCTGTCAGTCGGCGCCACGTGTTGGGCCTGTAGGGCATACGCCATGACTTTGCGGAAGACCGGAGCTGCAAGTTGGCCGCCATAGCGACCATTCTGCGGGTTCACGATGGATACGGCGACCACAAGTTTCGGAGCATCTGCCGGCGCCATACCGATGAAGGACGCGACGACACCATCGTTGTAGCAACCACAATCTGGGTCGACATACATGGCAGTTCCGGTCTTGCCACCAACTCGGTATCCGGGGATCTGCGCGGTTGGGGCCGTGCCACGATCCGAAACGACAACCTCGAGCATTCGGCGCACCTCGCGCGCGGTCTGCGGGCTGACCACGCGTACCTGCTTACCAACCGGCACATCACTAACAGTCCCATCTGGCGCAATGATGGCGTCTACCAAGCGGGGTGTGAGGCGAAGTCCGTCGTTGGCGATCGTTGCATAGACGCTCGCGACCTGCAGGGCATTAACGCTCACGCCCTGACCGAAAGCAATGGTGGGAAACGATGTTGGTGTCCAAGTGCTGTAGTCGCGCAGTTTGCCGGTGCTCTCACCGGGAAAGTTCAATCCAGTCGGGCTACCGATGCCGAACTTACGCAGGTACTTCCATAACTGCTTCCCGCCGATGCGCTCGGCAGCCAGAATCGTGCCAATGTTGCTCGAGCGCGCCATGATGCCGGCAAGTGTCAACTGAATGGTGCCGTGCGGATCAACATCGCGGAACACTTTGTCCCCGCGCTCCAAAGTAGGTGGCAAAGTCAGCACTGACGTGGGACTCGCCTTGCCCTCCTCCACCACCGCAGCCAGGGTCATCACTTTGCTGGTCGATCCAGGCTCGAACACGTCACTGAGCGCCCGGTTGCCGCGGTCCTCCGCCGGTGAGGCTCCGGGTTTGGCGGGATCAAACGTCGGCAGTGCAACCAGCGCGAGGATTCGCCCAGTCTGGGGTTCGAGCACCACAACCGTTCCGCTATCCGCCTTCGCCCGGCGCAGGGCCTGTTCGAGTGCCCGTTGCGCTGCGAACTGAATGTCACTGTTGATGGTCAACTGCACGGACGATCCGGGAACCGCTGGCAGTGCCTGCTGCACCGCAGTAGGAATTGGTCGACCACCAGGGCCGCGCTCGTACGTCATAGAACCTGATTCACCGGCAAGCACGGATTGAAAGGCGTACTCGACGCCTCCGAGTCCAGCACCGTCACCGCCAACAAAGCCGAGCAGGTTCGCTGCAGTCGTGCCCGCCGGGTAGATCCGCCGAGTGGTGGGCTCACTGAAGATTCCGGCCAACTTAAGTTCCGCGATCTTGTCCCACGTCTGGGGCGTGATCCCCTTGGCGATGTACACGAATCGGCGGTCACCGGTCAGTCGCTCGGCCACGGTTGCCGCATCGGCGCCGAGCACACCAGCGATCGCTCGCCCTGTCGCAATGGGATCTTCGACCAAAGTCTGGTCGGCAGTGACATTGCGAGCATCAACGCTCAGGGCAAGCGGCTGACCATTGGAATCGAGAATGGCTCCACGCGCTGCGGGAATATCGATCGTGCGCAGTCGCTGATCTAGAGCCGCTCCAGCAAGTGTCTCGCCCCGTACGGCCTGTAGTTCCACCAAACGACCGGCAAACAGTGCCAACACGACAACCAGAGCGACCCGAAGGACAACGATGCGACGACGCGTATCAACGTGCCTCAGATGGTGGACCTGACTTGAACCCTGCGGAAGTGAGCGCATTGGACTTCTACGCTGCATAAGGTCCGAGCGAGTCATGGATCTGATCGTTCGTTGTTCGATGTCGTTGTCGCAGCAGCGTTGGCAGGCAGGCCCGGGACACGCACGACTCTTGGCTTGCCAGCAACCGACCCGTCTTGCAGATTGAGGAACGCCGCCTTGCGCATGCGCACCATGCCGAGCGCCCGCGCCTGGCGTTCCAAGGCTTGCGGCGCACTCATCAAGGCAATCTGCTCCGACAACGCAGACTCCTGCGCGGAGAGATCTCCCAGTTGCTGCTGAAGTGCACTTGTCGTAAAGGCACCCTGCGCCAGGGCAGTGTTGATCAATAGCAGACCCAGAAGTCCCGCGACGAGGAGCGCACCGACGAGCAGGGTGAACACGCCTCGACCTGCCTGCCTCTGGCGTACCGCCTGGTGGCGTCCACGGGAGTGGACAAGGCGTAGGCGAGCACCGGCCTGCTGTGGTCTGGCGGCTGAGCGTCGAGCCGGCGCCGAAGACTGGGCCGCACTCATGCCGCCCACCCAATCCGTTCCGCAGCGCGAAGCCGAGCTGATGCTGCTCGAGGATTTGCCTGGACCTCGCCAGGTCCCGGTGTGGCGCCACCGCGCGTTAGCAAGCGAAGCCATGGTTCCGGGGCACCGAGTACGCGGTGAACTTCGGCGGGCACCGATGGTGCAGCTCCCAGGCGAAGCGCCTGCTTGACGATTCGATCCTCAAGTGAGTGGTAGGTCAGCACAGCAATACGCCCACGGAGGCAAAGCACCTGCAGAACTTGCGGCATGGCTCGTCGGAGTGAACCGAGCTCGTCGTTCACCTCGATCCGCAGTCCCTGGAACGTGCGCTTGAGTGGATTGCCACCAGTTCGTCGTGCAGCGGCCGGGATCGCCTGCTTGACGACATCACTGAGTCGACTACTCGTGGTGAACGGAGCCTGGCCTCGCTCACGAACAATTGCCTGAGCTATTCGGGTGGCAAATCTCTCCTCGCCGTACTCACGCAGAATGCGCGCCAGCGCCTGCACATCGTAGGTATTGACGATTTCCGCCGCCGTCAGGACATCGGCCGGATTCATCCGCATGTCCAACGGGGCGTCCTGCGAGTAGGCGAAGCCTCGATCAGGAAGATCGAGTTGCATTGAGGAAACACCGAGATCCATAAACACACCATCGACGCAATCAACCTGCAGTCCAACAAGGATGTCGTTGATCTGGTCATAGCGCGCCTGGTGCAGGCTGACGCGCTCGCCGAATTCACTGAGACGATCGGCCGCAATCACCAGGGCTTTCGGATCCCGGTCAATGCCAATCAGGCGCACGTTCGGAAAGGTTTTCAACAAGGCCACGCTGTGCCCACCGAGTCCGAGAGTGGCATCGACCAGCACGGCACCGGGTTGAGCCAGCACCGGAGCCAGGACCTCGGTGACCTCAGCCAGCATGACTGGGACGTGAGCCACGGCAGATGGATGCATCGCAGCGGCCTCCCTTGCGGTGCCTGGACTGTCCGTGGCTTTCGTGTGGCCAGGTCTCCGCCCGCTTCGTTGAGCGGCCTGGCGCCGGGGAAGTGCGCCAGGAAGTCTGCGGGAAGCGGGTAGAGACCTCACCTCACGATCGGCTCTCAGACGCCGGGCACCACCTCCTCGCTCAACGTTGAGAAGGCGTCTTCCTGTCCAGCCAGGTAGCTAGACCAGGCATTGGAGTCCCAAATCTCGATCGTGGTGCCGTTGCCGACCACCATCACGTCTCGATCGAGGCCGGCATATTCACGAAGGGACTGCGGAACGGTAATGCGACCCTGCTTATCCGGAATCTCATCGAAGGCACCGGAGAAGAGCACCCGCACGTAGGCGCGAACCGCAGCGTCCGAGCGAGATGCCTCATTGAGGCGTTCCGCGTATGTCGCGAACTCCGCTGCCGGCCAGACAACCACTGATCGTTCCTGTCCCTTGGTCATCACCAGACCCGCAGCAAGCCCATCGCGGAACTTCGCGGGCAGTACTAGGCGTCCCTTGTCATCGAGTCGGGGCGCGTGCGTTCCTAGAAACATCGCACCTCCCTGATCTCGACCCATGCACGACCGTTTCCTGGTTAGGCTCGCCACTGTACTCCATTTTGCTCCACTATCAACCCCTCGCGCCCAAACTTCGCCACACAGCAACCCACCTTTCCCACTTCCTCACTTCATGTTCGAACATCTGTTCGATCTTTCGAGGTTGACCTACGACGTTGACCCGTGCCGTCGACCCCTCACATGGGACCTCAGGAACGCAACGAATGCCCACGGCGTCTCAGAATGAAGAGAGCACTTGGGAGCAGTCGCTGTGCACAGTTGTTCAACACGAGGAGGACAGCATGAGAGCGAGCAACGTCAGCCGAATAATTCTTGCCCTGGTACTTGGAGCTGGTCTCTTCATGACTGCATGTACGAGTAACACGTCAACGACATCTGCACCCAGTACCAGTCAGGCTGCCAGCCTCCAACCTGATCAGACCAGCCAGTCAACAGAACCAGCACGCGAACCAAACCCCGACGTCAGTCCTGAACAGCAGGCACTCCTGGATGAACTCCTCGCCACGCCCTTGTCCCTGAATCAGGTGCAGGAACGCATTAAGGCCGCGGGGTACATGTCACGAGTCGTTGAGATCGACGGAGAACCGCAGCCCGCGACGATGGATTACCGACTTGATCGCGTCAATCTCGTCACCAAGGGCGGCCTGGTCACGGATGCCTACTGGGGATAAACCAATGTCGCGAACGAATGTCGCGAACGAATGCCGAGAACCGTAACCGCTACGGGACACGCCCACAGTAGGGTGCAGCCAATCTGGAGAAACGGAGAAGTTATGCGCATTTCGATGAGGAAGCCGGCCAGTCATGCCCGCCGCATTGTTGCGACCCTCGCCGCGATCGCCGCGGCACTTGGCGTGGGCCTCGCAGTCGCACCCAGTGCCAGTGCCGGTGGCACCGGCGAATGGACACAACTGTCGGACTTCCCCACGACAACCCGCTATCCGCAGGGCCAGAACATCGACGAGCCAACAACCGGACGCATTGGCAATAACCTCCAGGTCATCTGGCGCGGCCAAATCTCCCCCGAGCGCACGTCGTACTACACCGGTGTTGTCGGGCTGGACGGAACGACGACGACTCCGGCACGGGAGATCCTCAGTAACTGGGTTGCCTTGATCAGCAACCCCCGTCTCATTCGCGTGAACGGCCAGCAGTTCCTGGCATTCAGCGGTCTGCAGAGCACAACGACGGGTGCACCCAATACCAGCGGGGCTGAGTTCGCGGCTACCTCAGGGGACGGCCTGACTTGGACGGTGAATCCTGGGGCACTTTCTGCAACAACCAGTGCCTACGTCGGCGTCGGCAACGATGCCGTGGACGACAACGGAACTCCCGTGTGGGTCGGTAATCCGGGCACTAGTTCGGGAGTGAACTGGCATGTTGGCTTGTCACAGGTTGACCCAGCGCCCGCGGGAAGTGACAGCACCTACCGCTTGGCAGGCTGCTGCGCCTACAACTCAGCAGCTGCGAAGGATCAGGTGACCGGTGCCGTGTACACGGCGTTTTACAGCAATAGCAGCTCACCAGGCGAGAACGGCATTTGGACCGGGCAAATCCTGCCCAACCAGGGTGCCTTCACCCGAGCCGCCGGATCGGCAACGAATTACAGCGGCACCGAGAACTCGATTGAACCTGGCCAACGGGTCGCGATGGTGGCTCGTAACGGCGGTGGCGTCTATGTGGCCTACAAACTGGGCTACCCCGAGGTGACCGGAATTCGCATCATGAACGTTGCCACCGGCACCACCTTGGATGTTCCCGGATCCGCTGGCGCCAGTCGAATCTCGCTGTCGGCCGGCACCGGCGGACGTCTGTGGGTGGCCTGGACCGCGGGCGGCGTTGTCAAGACGACGCACACCAACACCGCGGTCACGGCCGTTGGCGCCGTCGGGAACCAGGGAGCCCCTGCCGGCAGCCAGGCGATCTGGAAGGTCGCCGCAAACAGCGCGGCATTCTCACCGGAGTTGGCGGACGAAAACGTTGACCTCGTCGCAACGTCAGGCTCCGCCGATGGTCAGGTCAACGTCTGGCACACCCAGGCACTGCGCACCCTGGGCATCGAAGCTCAGGCGCGAGTTGCCCGCAACGGCACCATCAATGTTCTGGTGACCGATGCTGGTGAGCCGGTGGCCGGAGCCCGGGTGAAGATCGCCGGAGATTCTGCAACCACCGACGGCCAGGGACGCGCACGCCTCCAGGCACCGAGTCGCAACCGTCTGTACAGCATCACGGCGATGAAGGGTGGCTTTGCGCAGGGCAAGGCTCCGATTCGAGTCGGTGGCTGAGGAGTTCGAGCGAGGGTTTGAGATGAGGTTGCCCGTGAGCCGGTTCCCGACGCATGCGTCGACGCGAACCGGCTCACGGGCGTTACTCGGCCACACGTCGCGTCGCGCAACACTTGCGCTGGCCCTACTGAGCCTGGTTCTGGCTGGATGTGCTGCCACCAGCACCGAAACTGCGTCCACTCAGCCGACACCACCAACGCCTGCTGCGTCACCGAGTACACCGACCCCCACGCCGGAACCTCCGCGGCTGTCCTTGCTCACCGGACTTCCGGAGACGGCACCCGCGCCGGTACTGATCGTGAAGTTGGACAACACGCCAAATGCGCAGCCGCACGCCGGCTTGGCCGATGCCGACCTCGTCTACGTAGAGGAAGTGGAATGGGGCATCACCAGGCTTGCGGCGGTCTTCTCGTCCTACATTCCCGAGCGCATTGGGCCCATCCGTTCTGCGCGAATCAGCGATATCGACCTCATCGCCCAGTTCGGTAACCCCGCATTCGCGTTCTCTGGAGCCCAGCACAAGCTTTGGCCCCTCCTCGAAGCGGCGCCTTTCATCGATGTCTCTGCCAACAAGGGCGGCGAGGGGTACTCCCGAGACTATGAGCGACGGGCCCCGTACAACTACTTCGGTGATGGAAGCGTGCTGCTCGAGCGCGCAGATGGCCAGGCTTCCATCAGCCAGGACATTGGGTTCATGTTCGGTGACCAGGCACCACCAGGCGGAATGCCCGCCCTGAAGGTCAAGGCTGAGTGGCCGTACTCCAAGATGAAGTTGGTCTACGACCCCATCTCCGGCCTGTACGACGTCTGGATGGATGGTGACCCGGCTCAATCCGAAGAGGATGACGGCGGTCAACAGGCTGCGACGGTGGTTATCCAGTACGTGGCACAACGCGACTCGGGATTCGGTGACCGTGGCGGCGGCAGCACACCGCTGATCGAAACCGTGGGAACGGGCACAGGATTGGTGCTACGCGATGGCCGTGCATGGCCAGTGCAGTGGTCTCGGCCGGACGCTCAGTCCGGGACTTCGTACACGCTGGCTGATGGTTCACCCATGCCATTCAAGCCTGGGCAACAGTGGATTCTGCTGGTCAACAAAGACCGGCCGGTGAAGTTCGTGCAGCCGAGCGCGTCGGCTACTCCCCTTCCTGGCGCTTCCGCCAGCGCTCTTCCATCCGATCCATAAAGCCCCCACCGCTGGCCGGTGGCGCGGGTCGATCCTGAGTGGTCCCGCTCGGCGGTGTGAACCCAGCGGACTCCGCATACCCCGAAAGTCCATCGGCTCCGGCGGCATCGGCCTGCTCCGCGTCAACCTGCACCGGGCGGCTCTGGAAACCCGAGTAGGCCAGCACCGCACCGACCAACATGATCGTGAAGCCGACCACGCCGAGCGCAATGACCGCAGTAGCCACACCCACCAGTAACAGGCCAAGTCCGCCCAAGACCCCCAAGACACCAATCGCCGCGCGGCCGCGGCCAACACGGCCGCCACGCGTAGCACGCAGGCTGGTGGCGAACTTCGGGTCCTCGGCGTAGAGCGCCTTTTCCATCTGCTCCAAGAGCCGCTGCTCATGCTCGGATAGGGGCACCTCTGCTCCTTTCCGCAGGTTTCCCTGCACCACTTGCACAGCTCTTTGTCGGACGCTCTTTGTCGGACCCTGTCTTGTCCTGACCCTGCCTATCTAACCCCAGGTCAGGCGTGTAGTCCCAATATAAGCGTGCTACGGGGGAAAGGGAACCGGTCCGGGTAGGCATTAGCGCTCGGGGCTAGTCGGAGTCACCCAGGTCCACCAATCTGGCGGGCCGGATGGCACCCGGGCCGAATCGAAGCCGCAGGCGATCCATGGCCTGCTCGGCCTCCCGCTGCCCAACGGTCGGTTCCCCGAGGGCAAGTTGCTGGGTGGCCGCACTTCGTGGCGACAGCCCTTCGACCCGAACGCCCACCAGTCGAACTCGAACCCGTTCTAGGGCTAGGTCATCGAACAGCGTTCGGGCCGTGCGGTAGATCTGCTGGGTCACGTCCGTTGCTTCCGGCAGGGTGCGAGACCGGCTGACGGTGGTGAAGTCAGCGAAGCGAACTTTGAGTTGAATCGTGCGACCCACCTGATCGCTGGCGCGCAAGCGCACGCCCACCCGATCAGCCAGGCTCAATAGGTGCGTATGAATTGCAGTGGGGTCGTCGAGATCCGCAGCAAAGGTCGTCTCTGCACCGATGCTCTTGTCTGGTTCGTGCGGCAGGACGTGGCGTGGATCGCGCCCCCAGGCGAGGTCGTGCAGGTGACGACCTGCTGCGGGCCCCAGGGCACGCTGCAGGGTCTGCGGCAATGCGTGGGCAACATCACCAACAGTCGTCAAACCCAGTCGATGGAGTTGCTCCTCCGTGCGCTCACCAACACCCCAGAGGGCACCGACCGGGAGTGGATGGAGGAATTCGATAACCGAATCAGCTGGTACCACCAGCAGACCGTCCGGCTTGCAGGTAGTCGAAGCCAGTTTCGCCACGAACTTCGTCGTGGCCACGCCTACTGAACAGGTAATGCGCTGCTCGTCGGCGATGCGTGAGCGAATCATCTCGGCGATTGCTGCGGGCGTACCCAGGCGTCGCTGCGCACCGGAGACGTCCAAGAAAGCTTCGTCAAGACTGAGTGGTTCAACCAGCGGGGTAACCGACGTGAAGAGGGCCATAACGTTGCGGCTGACTTCGGCGTAGGCCTGGTGATCAGGTTCGATGAAAACCGCCTGTGGTGCGAGGCGCTTGGCACGGGAAACCGGCATCGCCGAGTGCACACCAAGGGCTCGCGCCTGATAGGTCGCCGAGAGGACGACGCCTCGCTGGCCTGCCCCGACGATTACCGGTTGGCCACGCAGTTCGGGCCTGAAGCGCAACTCCACGGATGCGTAGAAGGCATCCATGTCGACATGCAGGATCGTGCAGCCGTCATCATGCGTACCTAGGCCTGCTGGGCCACTAGGTCGGCGAATCTGGTTGCGACTCACACGCACCATCCTTCACCAGCCACTGCTACCCGGACTGGCATGCCACAAACGACTAGCCGGGCCACGAACATCCTGCCCGGCAGGTCGAACATCGGCGAACGGCGACTGACGAAATCCGCTGGCGTGAACCAGCACTCGACGTGTTACCGGCTCGCCGTTCACATCTGGTCGATCAGTATCGAGCCAGGTGCGCACCGCGACACTGCCTTCATCTCGCAGGGTGCGATGCACCAACCCCAACTCCCAGCAGCCGGTTGCTCGCAGGGAAACCCCCCGTGGCCCGGTTCGACGAATATGACCGCGAACCACAAGCAGCCAGGAGTGGAACACCGTCTTGGCATAACGCTGCTGGACGTTTTCGAAGAATGTTGCATCGACCGGCCCGGTGCCGTCATCCAGGGTCAGGAAGATCACCCGTTTACCGGATCGAATCGGCGGTGTCTGAGTAGCGACCTTCACGCCGGCAACCAGCACCTCCTGTTGGGAACGGCAACGCAGCAGATCCTTCGATCGCGTGATGCCAAGACCTTGGAAAACCTCGGCATAGAACTCCATGACATGGTGACTGACATCCATGCCAAGAATGTCCAGTTCAGCGCGAACACGTTCAGCATCGCTGAGTTCGGGGAGCCCGGATGGCACCTGCGCAAACTGGGTATCGATATCCAGCGCCAGACTGAGTTGATCACTGTTCCCGGCATCCCGGTAGCGATCCAGGTCGGCGACCTGTAGTAGCAGGTCACGTCGCGTCAATCGACCGCGCCGACGCTGGCCAGTGAACCCGTAAATAGAGTCGAAACCACCGGCCAAAATCAGATGCTCCGCCGTTGGTCGGGAGATCTTGGCCCGTCGCCAACAGTCCGCCAGGCCCGTGTAGGGACGATGCTCAATGAGACTGCTCACCTCGTCGTCGGTAATCCCGCGTACCTCACCCAGTGGTAACCGAAGTGCACCCCCTTCGACACGGTAGGCGTCGTCGGATCTGTTCACGTCGACACCCAGGATCTGCACGCCGTGATTGCGCGCATCGTCCAGGATTAGTCGCTGGGGATACATCCCTGGATCGTGCGTGAGGATCCCTGCATAGAACGCAACTGGGTGATGTGCCTTCAGCCAGGCCGACTGATAGGTCGGCATGGCGAACGCGGCAGCGTGTGCCTTACAGAACCCGAAAGAGGCGAATGCGCGAAGAACCTCCCACACCTCTTCAACTACCGGTAGCGGATACCCGCGACGTAGTGCGGTCGGGGTAAACCATGCACGTACATCATCGATACCGGTTGGCGTGTTCATACTTCGTCGGATCTCATCGGCCTGCGCTAGGTCACAGCCGGTCATGGTCGCGACAATCCGGATGACCTGTTCGTGAAAGACCACCACGCCGTAGGTCTCCGCCAGGATCGGCTGGAGGTCCGGATGCGGATAGCGGGCCGGCGCCCAACCCTGTCGTGCCCGCAGGAACGGTGTCACCATGTCCGACTTCACCGGTCCGGGACGGAACAGTGAGATGTCGATGATGAGGTCGCCGAAGGTCTGCGGCCCGAATTTGCCGATGAGTTCGCGCTGTCCAGGAGACTCGATTTGAAAGCAGCCCAAGGTTCGCGTCGAACTGATGAGTGCGAAGGTGCTCGGATCGTTCAGATCACGGTGATCCAGTTCGATTCGTGTTCCGTCGGTGCGCTCGATCTCGTCCAGAGCATGGGCTATTGCCGACTGCATGCGAACCCCGAGGACATCAAGCTTCAACAAACCGAGCGTCTCGACGTCGTCCTTGTCGAACTGACTCATGGGATAACCGGCGGCACTCATCTCGACCGGAGTGCGATCCAACAACGAGGCATCGGAGAGCAGTACCCCGCATGGATGCAATGCCACATGTCGCGGTAAGCCATCAAGGGCCTCCACGATCGCCAAGAATCCGTCCAACTCGCCCTGTGCCGCCATCCGCCCCAGCCCGGAATCCCGAAGTTCGGGTAACTCGCGCAATGCCGATCGCACATCCCGAGCACGAATATGCGGAAATGCCTTGGCCATCGCATCGATCTCCCCCGGCGGCAGACCGAAGGCTGCCCCCGTATCGCGGATGGCATGCCGGACGCGATAACTCTCCATCATCGACACACAGGCCACTCGCTGTGGACCGAAGCGATCCAGGATCGCGTCGTAGACCTCCAGCCGGCGAGCCGACTCCACGTCGATGTCGATATCCGGCAGCACCCTGCGCAAGGGTGAGAGGAATCGTTCCATCAGTAGGTCGTGGCGAATGGGGTCCACTTCGGAGATCTCTAGGAGGTGGTTGACCAGGCACCCGGCGCCAGAGCCTCGGGCAGCAACGCGAATCCCCGACTCCTTGGTCATCTGGACTACCTCAGCCACCGCTAGGAAATACCCGGCAAACCCCAGTTCGGCGATGACGGCCAGTTCCTGCCGCAATCGATCCCGTGCCTGCCGCTGTTCGGTCGCATGCAAGTACCGATGCGGGATCTGCTGCTGGCAGCGCTGAGTCAACAGGGCCTGTGCACGTTCCACCTCATCGTGATTGCTCGCCGCACCATTGGACCCGAGCAGCAGATCGAGTTCGGGTACGAAGACCTCACCTATCCCCAGATCGGTCGCATCGATGACGCAGGATTCAGCCAACTCTCGAGTTCGTCGTTGCAACGTCCAAAGATCGACTCCGGCGGCACGAGCCAGTGAATCGGCCATCGCGGTCAACTGCTGCGGGCTGCGCAGGTAAGCCTCACCATTACCGCGCTGCAATCTTCCTGAGGACAGCGGTACCAACAGTCGTGAGGCATCCAACACATCGGCAACCTGCGCATCGGCACTATCGAGGTAACGCACCGCACCGGAGATCACTGCCGGAACATCGGATCGCGCAGCGCAGTGCAGGAGCCCGGCGCCCACCTGCAGGGAGTACGGATGCTGACCGGGTTGACGATGACAGGTCGCAGCAATATGCAGCCGATCACCGAAGATCCCCCGCCAGGCAGCAACAATCCGATTGGCGGCACCGCTGTCACGCTGGGCAATCCGCCAGCCAGCTTCGGATTCCGCTCCCAGAACTGCGATCACTCCGGCGCAGTGCCGACCAGCATCGGCCAACGTCAACCATGGCTCACCCCTGGTGGTCTGGTCACCACAGTGCGCCGCAGAGACCAGGCGACACAGCGATGCCCAACCCTGCCTACCCTGCGCCAGGAAGAGCATCCGTGGTCGATGCTCATCGCGCCATCGACCACCTCGCACCGGGGTTCGACGCCGCTGCATAGCTGATCGATCACGATCGGGCACCACCTCTTCGACGGCCAACTCGACACCAAGCACTGCGGACAGGTGTAGTTCCTCGCAAGCCTGTACCCATTGCACTGCGCCATAGAGACCATCCCGATCGGTCAGTGCGATCAGGTCATGACCTAACTCGACGGCACGTTCGGCGATCTGCCGCGGCCGTGCCGTGCCGTACTGCAGCGAATAGCAGGATGTCACCTGCAGATGTGCCCAGCCATTGCTTATCCGATTTCGTTCTTGACTCATCTGAACTCACTTCACGATTCGACATAGCAGCGCATTGACCGGCCGCCAACGAGTTCGACACGGGAGGAGCGAGAACTCGTTGGCGGCCGTGCTGAGTGACGCCAGATCGCACCGGATCTGGCGTGAGTGTCAGGACTCGATGAGCACTGACTGATGGGCAAGACCAAGGGATGCCGAAACCCGCTCAAGGAACTGCTCAGCATCACGCACGAGGTCATCAGCCTCGCGCACGCTCACCACTGCCATACCAACCTGGGCCTGTGCACGCTTGCCAGCCGTGGCGGCGAAGAACGCCGACCACTCGGTGAACTCCACGGCGATTTCGGGTAGCAGCGACCAAACGCTGCGCACCCCGCGACGCTGCCCTTGTTGCGCACGAACTGCCAGCACAGCGGTAGCCGCGCGCAAGGCAGCCAGGTGTGCCGCAGCGAATCGAGCGCTGGAGGTCGGTGCCACCGTGGCCTCGGCGATACTGCGACGAGCCGAATCCATCAACTCACGAGCTGTATCGAAGGCCGAACTGTTCACTCTTGTTGGGGTGTTCATCGTTGGGACTTCAAGCATCGGGGCTTCCATCATTGGGGTCGTCATCACTTCTCCTCATCAGTGCTCCTGCTCGACCCCTGCCGTCACTACATCCGCTTGCCATGAAGGTCATCACTCAGTCGATAACCCGTTGCAACCACGCCCGACCCGGCGCCACCGCAAGATCGAAGACCCCGGATGACAAAGACCGGTACGTCGCTTCGACCCGCCATACCTCGACCCGACCCTGCTGAACCCGACCCTGCTCGACCCGACCCTGCTCGACCCAATGCATCAGCACTGCACACACCTCGTACCACCGTCCGCGCCAGCGGAAGGCCTCCGGCTCATCAAGGGCACTCATCCGGACCGTCACGCCAGCGTGCCCAGCCCGAACCCGACGCGACATCACCCTTCTCGGCCGAAGTCCGGTCACCGGGTCCGGGGTCGAGGCGAACCCGGTGACCGGACGGAGCTGATCAGCCCCGAACCCCTTGGCCCAGCCGCGAATCCGGGCGTCCAGGGTATTCGAACAGGTGTTCGAATACCCTGGACGGTAGTACCCCGGGCTGACAGTCGTCAACCCCATCCGGGATTCGATATCTCGCCAGCCCGGCTACCGTCCAACCATGCAGGTCCTGGTCATCGCCCACCGCTCGATCGCGCACGAATTCGGCTATCTCGAGCCCTGGTTGGCTTCGATGACGCTCACTCGCCATGCCCGCGAGGACGGCCCGCCCCCAGCCGACCTGCTGGCCGGAGCCGACCTCCTGCTGGTCATGGGCTCGCCCGGCAGTGTTGCCGAAGGTCACTGCGACCAGGCCAACGCCGCTGAGATCGCCACCGTGCGCGACTGGGTCGCCCAAGATCGCCCGTACCTAGGGCTGTGCTTCGGTGCCCAGGTCCTGGCCTGCGCACTCGGCGGCACGGTCACGCGCATGCCACAGACCTACCGCGCGTATCGGGAACTCGCCTTAACAGCCGAGGCTCCCTCGAGCCTGCAGGGACCGTGGGTGATCTGGCACGAGGACGCCATCACCGCACCTGCGCAGTCAACCGTGCTGGCTCAACTCCCCCATGCAGACCTGGCCTTTCGTGCCGGCCGAGCATGGGGACTGCAACCTCATGTCGAACTCAGCTCGGCGAGCCTGGAGCGCATGGCGACGGCACTGAACACCGCACCCGACGACACCCAGCCCCTCATTGAGGGCTTACGCAACAACGAGCAGGAGCCGAATTCACCTGGCGCACGTCTAACTGCTCTCCTTGAGCAGTTCAGTCGCACGGCCCTTGCTTGATCAGCACGTCAATCAGTGAGGCCCCGCACACCATCCTGAAATTGGACAGCCCCAACTGTCATATCCAGCGCCTTCCCTCATCGATCAATTCGCGGATGCTCTCCGGACCAGGCTTAGCTCTGGCTCCAATCGCGCGAAGAGCATCAATGGCTGATTGCGCCTGTTCTGCAGGGTGCGTCACAGCCTGCAGGATCGCAACCGCCTCCCCATCTCTGGTGATGACGACCTCGTCCCTGGATATCACGGCATCCAGCAACGCAGGAAATCGTCGCTGAGCCTCGTCCTCGCTCACATAGATCTGCATGATTCGCAAACTAAACTTTCGGTACGACAGCGGTCAAGAACGGTCCACGAACTCACCGTTTCGGTAATCCGTCATGGGCCCCCTCGTGAAGGCGACCCGAGTGGCATTCAGGATCGCGGCCACATCGATCAGTTCCTGAGCGATCGCACCAGCGATGGGTACGAGGATTCCGGCTACGGCCAGGCCCATGCCGATGGCGCTCAGAGCGATGCCACCGATCGCGCCCTGCAGTGCAACCCGTCGCATTCGTCGCCCGATATGCATGAGGACGTCCAGGCGTTCCAGTGACGAATCAAGGACCACCGCATCGGCCGCTTCTGCCGTCACGTCGTTCTGGGTGCCGAATGACACGCCAACGGTGGCCGCCGTCATCGCCGGTGCGTCATTGATGCCGTCACCGAGGAACACCGTTGGTCCGCGTTCGGTTTCCGCCTTGACCATGGCCAACTTCTGTTCCGGCGAGACCGAGGCATGGGCCTCGTCCACACCAACTCGCTGCGCCAGATACTCCACTTCACTGGCCCGATCACCGGACATCAAGATCACGCGCTGCACGCGATGGCGGGCATCAAGGTGACCAATGAAATCGCGTGCACCGACCCGTGGTTCGTCTCGGAACTGCAGGGTTGCCGCGTAGGCGCCGTCAATGAGGATGACGCATTCCAGGCCACCTACTTCAGGTGGCAGCTCTCCCGCGATATCCGGCGTATCCCGCGTCACCGCATGACGACCGGTGACCTGCACCTGGCGCCCGCCGACCACGCCACTGACACCGGCACCCGGCTTCTCCGATACCCGATCCACGGCAGGCATCGGTAAGTCGGCAGATGCCTCCAAGATCGCTGTGGACAGCGGGTGACGACTGAACCGTTCTAGCGAGCCGACCATGCCAAGCACCTGATCGCGACGGAACCCCGAGCCCAGGTGCACGTTGACGAGCATGGGCTTGCCGTAGGTGAGTGTTCCGGTTTTGTCGAAGATCATCGTTCGTGCGGTGCTGATGCGCTCCAACATCGACGGGTCCTTCACGATGATGCCGTGTCGGGCGGCCAATGAAATCGCACCGATGACGGCGACCGGTACGCCGATGAGCAGCGGACAAGGTGTGGCGATGACCAATACGGCCAGGAAGCGATTGGGGTCGCCACTCACCCACCAGCCGATACCGGCCAACGCCAACGCCAACACCGTGTAGCCGATGCCCAGTCGGTCGGCTAGGCGGCGGATGGGTGGCCGTTGCTCCTCGGCACGTGCCAGCACGCCAACGATCTGTGCGTAGCGGCTCTGCGCGGCGACCGCATCTGCTCGGATGACTAAGGCCACGGTGCTATTGATCGCGCCGGACAGTACTGACGAGCCTGGCGCTTTCGGCACCACGTACGGCTCACCGGTGAGGTAGGACTCGTCCATGGCACCGACGCCCTCAACGACCGTGCCATCCACCGGGCAGATCTCATGCGGTAACAGGACAAGATCATCACCCACCTGCACCGCGGCCACGTCCACGTCAATCGGTGCGCCATCAACTCCCCGACGGTGTGCGATGGTGGGGCTACGACGAGCCAGGGCATCAAGCACCTGTGATGCGCGCGCTGACGCCGCCTCTTCTAATGCCTGGCCGCCCGAGAGCATCAGAGCGATGATCCCGGCGACAAACCACTCACCCAGCACACCTGCTGTGATGAGGGAGAGCATGCCGAGCAGGTCTGCGCCGAAATGGCGATGCAGAGCATCGCGAACCACCTGAAGAAGTAACGGGATGCCCGCAGCGGCGGTAGCAATCATGAGGGGCACCTGCCACCAAGGGGCATCGATACCCCAGAGGTAGCCCGCGCCTGCCAGGGCAATCGAGGCAAGGCTCAGCAGGGCTACTTGGCCATGACGGGTGCCGACGAAGGCACGCAGGTAGGCAGCTGCCCCAAAGAGGGCACCACCTGACACCGCCATCTGTGCAGTGTGCGCCGCGCTTGTGAGGGGAAGCAATTCACGCAGGACTACGGTGGAGTCGATGTTGGTCACCATGCATGTCTGGCGCATTCCCACCAGCGAGGTCCCCAAGGCGATCCTGCGTATGGCCACCCAACGCAGACCGGTGCGACGGGCACCAGGGTGCACCTTTGCCAAACTCCTCGGCACCGGCGCCGGCCGCACATTCACGCCCACTGACGCCGACTTGCATCAGTGGGCGGTTCTGGCCTGCTGGCAGACCAGAGAAGCTGCTCTCGCCTTCAGTGACAGTAAGCCAATTCGCGCCTGGGAAAGCCGAGCAGCGAGTACCTTCGCCGCGCTGATGCAGCCAATGGCATCCCATGGTCAGTGGTCGAAGCGCGAACCGTTCGGCCCACCAGTCGCCGAACGCTGGACCGGGGCGGTGGCGGCATTGACCAGGGCTCGCATCAAGACGCGCTTCAAT
>JAGWVT010000105.1 GCA_018970765.1 Actinomycetales bacterium | reverse complement strand
TGAACCAGTCGCCCCTGTGCGTGAGCGGTGGCATGTGCCTGCGATTGCGAATGTGCCGATGACTGAGTCGGAGTTGCGAGCGGCCGTGGTTGCTAGGCTGCCGAAAGGCGACGATTTCGATGGTACGGATGAGGCATTCTTCTGGCGAGTGGTTGGGCGTGCGCCTGTCGCGGGCGATTTGGCTGCGATGCGTACCGTGCTGGAACAGATGGACCAAGAGCGGCGCATCGATTTCCGGGAGATTGCGCGCGAGGGCGCGCCTGCATTGTGGGAGGTGTTCGCGTGAAAGCACTCACTATCGAAACCCAGCAGCCAGAGCGCGAGTGGTCCGAGTTGGACGTGCGCGAGCGAAACGAACTGGTGCAGGCCCTGGGCGAAGGCCTGCAGCGCGAGCCCTCCGTGGAGATGCGGCAGGTGCTGACCCACGCGGTCGATGCTTTGCGTGGTCGGCCGCACGGCTGGCTCACGCAGGACGATGAAGCCCGCGCAGGCGTGCTCGATGGCTGGCGCATGGTCGCCAGTGCGCAGTGTCGCAATCAGCGACGTGCGCGGGTGTTCCGCGCGGCCGTCCGGATGTTGGAAGGCTTACACCGAAACTGAGGAGGAATTCATGGACGCAATGATGATGGCATTTATTTCTGTCCTCGCCGGCCGTGGGTTTAATCGCCGGATGATGGGCGACCAGGTGGTGATGGAGCGCAAAGCGTACGGCAGCACGCCGGCGTGCAAGGTGGTCGTGGACCCGTGGCCGGGTGGCCGGAGCCGCCTGCAGGTGGTGTGCAACTGCGCCGACGTGGAGGCCTCCGGCGTCGGTGGCCGAACGGTACTGCAGCGATTGGCTGACCGGTTGGACAAGCGTGCGCAGCAGCTGCTGACCGGTGCGCGGGAGCACCGGCCGCACGTGGCTGATGAGCTGCACCGCCTGTCCGCCGACTGCCGAGCGGCGATGACCTTGTGTGATGCGACGGTCAGCTGATGCTGCGGTTCGCTCGATTGTGACTCGTGGCCTGGTATCGCAGGCGTTCGAATTATTGACGCTCGATTGGTCGAGCATTGCTGAAGAGTAAGGCATGAGGGTTTTGATTGTGGACACCGAGTCCACGGGTTTGGGCGATGGCACAGAGGTCATCGAGATTGCGGCCGTGCTGTACGATTGCGCAGCGCGTTCGTTTGTCTCGGCTTGGTCAGAAGTAATCCGGACAGAAACTCCGAACGGCGCCATGGACATCAATCACATTCCCGATGGAGTGGGAGTGACGGACCGCGACGAGGCAGAAACATACCTTGCAGGTATGGCCGACCAGGCGGACCACATCGTGGCGCACAACGCGGACTACGATCGCGACGTGCTGCCAGTGTTGGCAGAGCGGAGCTGGGTCTGTTCCTATCGGGATATTCAGTGGCCGAAGAGTAAGCCTCGCAATCTGGCGGAGCTGTGCCTGCGGCACGGCGTCTCGATGTCGCGTGCTCACCGGGCCATCGATGACTGTCTGGGTATTGTGTCGCTGCTCGACCGGGTCGGTGAATCCCACGACCTGGTGGAGCTGATCAACAACGCAGTGGCCCGGCGCGACGAACCGCAGGTTACTGTTCGTGCAATGGTGGACTACGACAATCGCGAGGAAGCCAAGGGTGCTGGCTTCAAGTGGGACGGTGGTACGCGCCGCTGGCTGAAGACGGTGCGGGTTTCGGAACTGGCCGACCTCAAGGCGGCCTGCAAATTCCAGGTGGTGAACGTATGACACCAGAGAAATACATCGAGGCCTGCGCTGTGCTGCAGCGTATCGATTTCACCAAGCCGCCCGAGCCGCGTGACGTGATGCTGTTCGCCTTGGCGGCAGTGGGCGACGTGTACCAGGCGCAGCGCGCGTGGGATGAGGATGCGCTTCGGGTAGGACTGCGGAAGGTTATTCGGGCGGCCGCCTATTGGCAGCGCGGCAGCAACTGCCCGTGGCTGCGAGTGCAGCCCGGTAAGAACCCGGAGTTACTTATGGCCAATGCCGTCAATCTGATGGCGAATAAACGCAACCCCAGCAATTACCTGGCGGGGTTTGTGGCGGTGATGGCCGAGCGCGAATTGGAAGGGTGCGACCTGGCGACACTGATGCGCGAGGACGTGGAGATGGTGTTGATTGGCGAGGCCGGTGCGGCCGAGGAGGGTTTGTAGCATGGGACAGGAAACCAACATTGAGTGGACCGACGCCACCTGGAATCCCATCCGGGGCTGCAGCCGCATCAGCCAGGGGTGTGTGAACTGCTACGCGGAAAAGGTAGCGGCGAGGTTCAGCGGGCCGGGGCTGCCCTACGAGGGACTGGTCACTGAGAAAGGTCGTTGGAACGGAACAGTGAAGACGGTACCCGAGAAGCTGGTCGAGCCGCTGCGGTGGACACGGCCGCGCATGGTTTTCGCCAACTCCATGAGCGACCTGTTTCATGAATCCCTCAGCAATCTCCAGATTGCCGCCATCTTCGGAGTGATGGCTGCGGCCACAGGTCACACCTTTCAGGTACTGACCAAGCGCGCCGATCGCATGGCCGAATGGTTCAAGTGGGCAGAGGAATTCGCAGAGGAGCAGCGTGGTATCGTTCAGGCGCCATGCACGCACGAGGCCATGGTTCGCGCTGCTTACACTGCCATCGAGAAAGAGTTTGGCGAGGCGATTGCCAAGCGCCTGCTGGCGCCGCATTGGAAGCAGATGCAGGAGGTACAGGTCAGCGACAACTACGGTTCGCTCTGGCCACTGCCGAACGTCTGGGTAGGGGTCAGCGTGGAGAGCGACGATACGCGGTGGCGTATCGACATGCTGGAGCAGGTGCCGGCAGCGGTGAAGTGGGTGTCGGCCGAGCCGCTCATCGGCGAACTGAATCCACTGTTCAGCCAGTGGGCAATCATGGACTGGATTGTCGTGGGTGGTGAATCCGGTCCCGGTGCCCGGCCGTGCCAGAGTTCCTGGGTGGCGTCTTTGGCTATCGGGGCCAACGCCGCCAATGTGCCGTTGTTCGTAAAGCAGCTGGGTGCTGCGTACAGCGACCCCATCAATGGCCTGGCAGGAGTGCAGCTCAAGGTTTCGGCCGATGCGCCTCAGCCGACCAGACGGCTGAAGCACCCGAAGGGCGGCGACATGGCGGAGTGGCCGCCGGAGTTTCAGGTGCGGGAGTGGCCGAAGGCTGGAGGTGCACAGTGAAACACCAGGAACTCGTCATCGCCGCCACTGCGGCTATCTCCAAACTGATGAAGGCCAACGGCGAGACACCGCTCGCCGAACTCGAGGCGGCCGCGCAGGCCGCCATCAATGCCGTTGCGCCCGGTCGTACGGTCGCGGTGTTCGAGCGAGAGTGTCCGTGTGGGGTCCGGATATTCACCGTGGGAATTCGGATTCCCTCGAGTGCTGAGGAGGCATTGATTCGGAAGGCGGCACAGGTGCCACCTCACCAACGAAACTGAGGAGAGGGATGAAAGCACTGACACTCTGGCAGCCGTGGGCTGCCGCAATCGCGCACTCGAGTAAGCGCGTGGAGAACCGAGGGTGGAAGCCATGGCCGTCCGTCATTGGCCAGCGCATCGCCATTCATGCGAGCTCGCGAAACCTCACGCAGGAGGAGCTGGCGAACGTCCAGGTGCATCCTCTGTTTGGGCCAACACTGGAATACCTCCACGTGCGGAGCGCGATCGTCTGCACTGCGGTCGTCACTGGTTACGCCACCTCGCGCGCTGAGTTGCCTTCGCACAGCCAGCACGGTGCTTGGTACGTGGATGGTTCTGTCGCCTGGTTGCTTGACCGGGTGTGGTCGTTGGAAGAACCGGTGCCCTGCAAGGGTGCACACGGATTGTGGGACGTGCCGGCGGATGTTTTTCGCCAGCTGCAGGAACAGGGGAAGGTATGAACTTGGAAGAAATCGAGAAGATTCTGCTGCGGGGTTTCGACCCTGATGCGAAGAAGGTGCAGTGGCGGACACCCGCGAGGATTGCAATGGAGTGTGGCCTGTCGCTGGCCGAAGACCGCCGGTCGAAGCTGATCTTTCTGGGTAAGCTGTTGCGACGGCACTTCGGCCAGCCTCGTGGTTCGAAGCAGGGAACCATCTACAAGATGCCGCTCCCGCGGAACGCTCAGGTGGTGGCCGCGCTGGCGAGCCTGGATATGAAGGAGCCAGTAGAAAGCATGGAGGATCTGGCGAGGAAGGTCGTCGCAGAGTTTGCCCCGCTGTTTTCGTTTGTGAGTCGGGAAGGCAACGCCGCCATGCAAGATGCTCGTGACCGCATTGTGAACACAGTTCAAGCGCTGGGGTTGCGGTGGCAACGCCTGCATGAGCAGTGCGAACGCATCGGGGATTTGCTCGAAGAGTGTGTCGAGGAGGTATTCGGTTACAAGCCAGTGCTTGGTTACAGCCTCGATGCCGAGGTGGTGAACCTGGTCGATCACCTTCGGGCGGAGCTGGACAAGGCGACGAAGGAGCGCCCGGCGGAAGAGGGGTTGAATCCTCACCCTGATGGGTGCTGGTCACACTCTGCCTCGGTTCGCGACTGCGAGGGCGATGGGCATTACATGTGCCGCGAATGCGCGCGGTTCTGCGAAGGTCGCGCCCGGGCAAATCCATTTAATGCGATTCATGAGAGGGGGGACTAATGTGGTGGACACACCCCAGCTGGAAGCAGCGCCGCTGCACATGGTGCGGCGTGAACATCTGGGACGCGGGCGGCGACCCGGACCACGGCGTTTGTTACGAGTGCTTTGTGGGGCAATGGGACCGGGAGCACCAACCGTTAGAAATTACCGAAGAGTTCGAAATGGAAAACGACACATGCATCGATTGGCCAGTGCGCTGTACCGAGCCTGACACGGGGCCGCTGCTTCGGCGTCTCGCCAGCCTGCTGGATTACGAGTTTGGGTTGTACTGCCTTCACTGCGAGTGGAATACCTACGCCCCGTCAAGCATGAGACTGTGCGCGCTGACGCAGTGGTGGGACTGCGAAGTTAGGGACCTGCAGGAGCATGAGATTCCATTCTGAAGCGCGCTCTAACTAACAGACGAATACGAAAACACTTACACCGACGGCGGGTTACGGCGGTCCTCATTTTCGAACCGCGCCGCCATTGATACCGAAAAGGATACCCATGAGCAGACGACGAGACCTGCATCACAAGTGGGTTGTGATTGACCCTATTGGGCACACTATCCGGAGCGTGCACCACACGGAGGAGGCGGCACGCAAAGCGTCGAATGGGTGGCCAATTGGTTTCGCGGTCACCCGCGTGGGTAACATGGAGGTACCGCTGGACGAGCGCGGATTCCCAACACCGCTGGTGCCGAGCAAGCGGCCGCTCAGTTCCATGACTCCTGAGCAATTAGACAGGTGGTACCGCACGCATCCGTTGAACCCTGCCAACCTTCCTCGGAGGGCAGCCAAACCAAAGGCCTGCGCTCAGGGCTGTCTATTCCAGGACGCCGACTTGTAAGCAAGGCTTACACGTTCAGTGTT
>JAGWVT010000104.1 GCA_018970765.1 Actinomycetales bacterium | reverse complement strand
GCCGGCGTCGATGAAGCCGACGTAACTGCCTGAGGCGAGCTGCATGCCGTACCGGACCGCGTGTCCCTTGCCGACGTTGGTGGCGTAGCCGGTCACGGTGGTGTGGGGAAGCGCGATTGCAGTTGCCCGCTCGACGGTGTTGTCGAGAAACCCATCGACGACGACGATGAGCTCGAACGACCCGGAGGTCAGCTGGTCGAGGACGGCGTGCAAGCGTCGCAAGTCTGCCTCGATGGATGGACCTTGGCGGTACGCGGGCATTTATGGTGTTCAGGCGTTAGGGCGGTTGCCCGGTGATATGTGCGATTGCCCCCTTACGCTTCGGTTCTCGTGCTTTGTAACTCTGCTATCGCGATTAGATTACCCAAGTCTATCAGGGCAGCAGAATTGTGCAATCGACGGCCGACCTCATATTCTTGAATTCACTCATGAGCGACTTGATCGAACAAACTGACACGAAACGCTGTAAGCAAATAATTAAGGAATTGAACAGAGTCTACATTTGGCGCAGGGCGGAACGGTACGTTGACTGAGGCGGCTAAAAGTACGCAGTTCAGTCCCGCAACGACAAATCAGGCCGTGCTCCCTGGCTGGGGTTCCCTTGACTACGGTGTGAGGGGCGACATCTCTGGAAACTACGGATCCCGCTGCTACCATGGAGAAGGTTCCTATCGTCACGCCCGGGAGGATAATCGCTCCCGCTCCGATGGATGCACCGGTGCCGACGCAGGTAGGTAGGAGCCAGTCGCGTGTTCCGTAGCGGTCCATGGCGAATTTGGCCCGTGGTGACCGGGGACGAGCATCGTTTGTGAACTGGACTCCAGGTCCGATGAAAACGCCGTCGGCGATCGTGACCCCATCAAATAAGAGACTTGCGTTCTTGATGGTTGCATCGTCTCCGATGACGACGCCGCTTTCGATGAACGCGTGATCACCGACAACGCAGCGACGGCCCACTCTCGCTCCCGCCATGATGTGGGCAAACGCCCATACTTTGGTCTCGTCTCCGACGTCGTTGGACTCGACGAGAGCAGTTGGGTGGATGAACACGTTACGGCGTTGGCTGCCTTCGGCCATGGCTTCGCTACTCGCTTGCGCTTGCGATACGGATTGGAAGACCATAGCCGGCGAACGATTGGCTCGTTGCTGCCAGCACTCGCATGACGCCGACCCCGACGTCCGCACCACTCGTCACAGGCCCGCCGTCGCGGATGGCGTCGAGAAACGCCTGCGCTTGCACCTTTAGCGGTTCTCGGGACGGCACGAATGGGTGGCGCACCTCTCCAGTGTGCGTGCTGACCCGCAGGAACTCCCCATAACTGGCTGCGTGCGGATGAGCCTCCACATGCTTGTCGTAGATGGTGACCGGTGATTCGAGGTCGAGGTCGTCCCACGACAGCATGCGCTCAGAACCGACGATCGTGAGCCGGCGCACTTTCTCCGGGTGCAGCCAACTCGCGTGCACGGACGCAGTGAAACCGCCGTCATATCCGAGGGTGACGAATGCCGCGTCGGCGTGGCCCTTCACCACGTAGGACGCGCCAACCGCGGAGACAGTCATAGGGGGGCTGCCCACAATCCAGTTGAGCACGGCGATGTCGTGCGACGCAAGGTCAGCGGCGACGTCCACGTCGGTTCGCACAGGGCCGAGATTCGTCCGCGTGGCAATGGCGTATCGCAGCGTTCCGAGCGTCCCATCGTGGCAGACGCGCCGTACGTACTGGAGGGCGGCATTGAACAGGAATACGTGCCCGACCATGAGGACAAGCCCGGTCTCAGCGGCACGTGACTCGAGAGCCTCGGCGTCGGACACATTGGTCGTGAACGGCTTCTCACACAGCACGTGCTTCCCGGCCTCGAGTGCCAAACTCACGAGCGCGTAATGCGTCGAGGCTGGCGTAGCGACAACTACGGCGCGCACGTCGGATCGTGCCAGTACCTCGGCGGGCGATGCGAAGACGGGCACATACGGGAAGCGCCGGGCGAAACGGTCGCGCTGCACTGCATCAGGCTCGCACGCGACAACCGTGCCAGGGCCGAGCAGCTCCTCGAACACCCGGACGTGGTTCGGCCCCCAGTACCCGCACCCGATGACGCCGACACGGAAGGGCCCCGCCGTGCCGTCAGTGATCATGGCGGCCATCAAAAAACGCCCGCACCCCCTCAATTACCGCGGTTACCTGCATCTCGGACATGTCCGGGAAAACCGGAAGGGTGAGGCAGCGCGACACCAGGCGCTCCGCGACTGGGAACGTGCCCTGTGTGTAGCCTAGGTGGCCATACGCCGGGTGCTGGTGGATCGCCTTCGGGTAATGAATCCCGGTGGCAATTTGGCGAGCCGCGAGGAAGGCCTGCAGCGCATCGCGATGCGCGGTCTGGACGACGTAGAGGTGGAACACGTGCGTGCTTCCCACCTGGCGCGCCGGGACCACGATGTCCCCGATGCCGGCAAGCCCCTCGTCGTACTGCGTGGCGACAGCCGCACGGCACGCATTCCAGCGATCAAGGTGGGGCAACTTGATCGCGAGGAAGCTCGCCTGCACGGTGTCGAGGCGGGCGTTCAACCCAAGCTCAACATGATCGTATTTTGCGGCCTGCCCGTAGTCCCGAAGGCGACGGTAGTGGGCGAGGCGGACCGGGTCATCGCTCGAGATTGCACCCCCATCACCAAGTGCCCCGAGGTTCTTGCCCGGATAAAAGCTGAAGCATCCGGCCGTGCCAAGGGTGCCAGTCTGGGCGCCGCGGTAGAGGACGCCGTGCGACTGGGCTGCGTCCTCGAAGACGGCGAGGCCCAGTCGCGTCGCGACCTCGGTTATTGGGGCCATGTCGGCGGACTGCCCGTACAAGTGGACCGGCAAGATGGCACGCGTTCGCGCCGTGACAGCATGTTCGATTTGCGCTACGTCAATTGTGTAGGTTGAGGGATCGCAGTCCACAAGGACCGGGGTTGCCCCAACCGCGCTGACGCCGAGCGCCGTCGCAATGAAGGTGTGCGCGGGAACGATGACCTCGTCTCCGGGGCCGATTCCCTCTGCCTGCAGGACGAGGCGCAGGGCGTCAAGCCCGGACGAGACACCGACAACACCACTGACACCAAGGTAAGAAGCGAACACGTCCTCGAAAACCTGCACAGCTTCGCCCAGAATGAAGTCGCTGCGCTGCAAGTGGTCCCCGAACGACGCCAAGAACGATGGAATGAGTGGAGTGTGGAGTGCGCGGAGGTCGTTAAAAGGTACGGGATCCGCTAGGCTGGTTGGCACGCCGGTTATTGTACGTATCTTCGAGGGCGCATGGCGATGGCTGGACGGCCACGACCGCGGTGGTAGCGAGATAACTCTGTCATTGGCGATTGCACTTCCCATTCACATTCTCGCACCTCAGTTCATAATTTGGAACTGATCAGGAAAGAAATGAAGAGAACACTGATCATCTCTCCGGCCGAAGCGTCGTATCTCCCGCCGATTCGCTACAGCCCACAGATGATCGTCGCCGGCCCGCTCTGGACGGACTCGGCGACCGATGAGCGATTAGTGACGATTAATACGCCTCACGCCGAGTTTGATTCCCGTGCAATCATACAAAAGTTGCCTCGAGGCACTCTAGATGCAGTAATAGTAGTATATACGGCATTTCGTACCGTGGAACCAAGGAGAATGTCGCTCTTTGATTGCCCGGTTATTTTCATCGCGGGAGATACGCAACATGGCACTGCGCCATTACAAACCACACTTCAATACTTAGCAAAAGAGAAGTTTGACTTCCACTTGACTGGTCATGGCCAGCAGCACGCGCACTGGTGGGCATCAACAACTGGTCCACGCCCAGGTTGGCTGCCAGCGCAGGACGTGATGCCATTCGCGCAGCCATTTCGCGAGCACTCGCAGCGTGAAATTGGGGGCATTTTCGTAGGGCAAACCGGGCAGTGGCATCCACGTCGTCAAGCGTCAGTCAATCATGTACGGTCGGCAGGGCTGCCGCTGCGCCAGGCGCTGGTACCGGCCCGGTACGCAGCGCGATTGTATTCGCGCACGCAGTTTTCGCTCAATATGCATCTCAATGGTGGCTTGAACGCCCGTGTGTTTGAGGTGATGAGTTCTGGGGGGTGCCTGATCACTGACCGGCAAGAACCGCAGTCGGGAATGGAGTCGCTGTTTACGGAAGGCGAGCACTTTATCGGGTACGACGGCGATGACGAGCTTGTTGACGCGATTGAAACCGTGCTAGGAAAACCACTTGAAGCAGTTGAAATCGCGCGAAATGCCGTCAAACTTTTTGGGGACCGCCATGACCCTGATATCAGGATTAAGCAGTTCTGGGATCACGTCTGCGGACGCTCAAACTCCTTGACACGAAATCTCGACTACGAGCCGCGAGTAGCGTCGGCGAGTGATGCAGGACCGGTACCACTTGATGTGCTCATCGAACGCATGCGTGCGTACGAGTTCCTGCAGGAGCAGGTGCGCGTCAGGTCGGGCGTGAGAGTCTGGTACTCGGCGGGTGTTGAACCCTTGACCGTCGCGGACTCTGCAGACCTTTCTCGGCTCCACCGGGCTTACGGCTGTTCGCCTGACGTGGCTCCGGAGGCATGGGACACCCTTGGGACCCTTGGGGTGTTAGGTCAGGTGGTGCCGGCACGACTCGAAGGCGCGGTAGACGAGGAATGGGACTTGATCGTCATCGGTTCGGACGACTTTGCTGATCCGTACATGATGAACTTGCTTACCCGGATCACGACTGGCCGAATCGCGATCGCCGGGAACGGGAAGCCAATCCCGCCGTCCCGCCGGATGTTGCTTAGCCAACTCGGTTGGCTGCCCGATCCTGAGTGGCCTTCACTGCACGTGCGTTTAAGTAAACCTGCAGGGCCCGAAGTTGACGCGATTGCTCCGGCTCGCGCCGGGGAGTTTCATTCCTTTCCTGCTCCAGGCGCAGTTAGGCATGAGCCTGAGTTGTCGCGAACGTCTGAAATCGAACATGAGGCCCCTGGCTCAAGCGACACGCTCGCTCTGGCCCACGACACCGTCGCCAAGTTCGATTGGCAGTCCGTTGCTCAGTACCTCCCGCCGGAGATGAATGCCCTAGTCGCAACGGGTATCGTGCGGTCACTCGTCGAAGCGCGTCCTGTCGATGGACGAGGACATCCCATCCCGGCTTTTGTTCACGGTGCGACCGACTTCGTTGAGCCCTTCTTGCGCCCGGAGTGGCACGCGCTCGTCTGGGGCAGCGGCGCTGATCTGGGATGGTGGTCGTCCCGGGTCGCGAAGGTGGCTGCAATCCTGGCGCCGGGCGCCTACGATCCTAAGCACTTGGCTGGGGTCGGCGAAGCGGCCGGTGATGTTCGAATCGAGCCTGCGGACTCCCTAGGCTATACCGACCTAAGCGGAATTGACGCGCGCATTGACGTCGCGGTCATTGGCGGGGAGGAACCGGCGCGGTGCGCTGACGCCGTTCTCGGGAAGTTGAGCGATCACGGTCTCGTCATCGTGGAGAACGCCGACCGGATCGCTTGTGC
>JAGWVT010000103.1 GCA_018970765.1 Actinomycetales bacterium | reverse complement strand
TGAATACAGCGTCACTGTGGCAGGCGCTTCGTCCTGGCCGGGGCGCGGCGCACAATTCACGTCGGTACTGAAACTCCAAAGTGGTCAGAAGCTCAAGGTTCTCGTCGGCCAGCAACCTCGGTGTGATCAGTGGAACGGCGTCTGCGGCGGCGCTGGAGGGACTTTCGTTGCGACTGACGCAAATGAACCGCTACTGGTGGCAGGTGGCGGCGGTGGCCGAAACACTTGGTGGGGAGACTGGAACCGACCTCAGTGCAGCGAGTCTGATGGGCGCCAGGACCTCCTCGGCGGTCGTGGCTATCCCGGTTGGTACCCCTGTGGGCAGGGGTTCACAGCGCGTCAGGAAACTGCTGGGCAAGGCGGAATAAACTGGTGGTGCGGCGCTGGCGGCGGTGGCTTCTATGGAGACGGATTGGCTGGCTGCAGTGACGACATGAGGGGTCGCGCTTTCATCAATGGTGGACTCGGAGGTGGTTCCTATTGTGACTACGCGCTCGGCGGCTTTGGCGGCGGTGGTGGCGCTTACGGCTGCCACAGCAACGCGGGCGGTGGCGGCGGAGGTTATACGGGTGGAACTGGCGCCGCCAACGACACGTCTTGCTGGTACTACTGCGCAGGGGACTACGCGGGTGGTGGGGGCAGTTACTCAGTGGCGCCAATGACTGCGTGGACGCTCAACGTGGGTCCTGGACGGGTGCGGATTACCCCGATTCTTGCCACACCGCTCATCGGCTCGACTTCTGGCACTTCCACTGGCGCAACCACGGTGAACGTTGGCTGGTCCTCGTCAGTGCCTGTCAGCAATTGGGACGTCGTGACGCATACGACAGTGGATTACTCCATTGACAACGGCATTACGTGGGTGTCAGCGCTGGATGTGGACGGGGACGTCTCGTCTACCGACATCGTGAACCTGCCGTGCACAGCCACGCTGCTAGCTCGCATACGCGCCGCAAACCACGCGGTGTGGGGCGAATGGACGTACACGAAGCCAATCGTCGTCGGAGGCGATAGGTTCCGCGTCTGCCCGACTAATCCTGCTATCTCTTTGCCCGGGCAGCAAATCACTGGTCGTATTGTCGGCGCTCTGCCAGCCGATGACAGTGTCGGGACTGGGTTCGCTCGCGTCAACGTCAGCGGCGCGTTCATCAACGTGCCCATCGACTCAAAGGGCTTCGGCTCCTTCACGTTCAAGGCTGCAGCC
This sequence comes from Actinomycetales bacterium, assembly GCA_018970765.1. Lineage (GTDB taxonomy): Bacteria > Actinomycetota > Actinomycetes > S36-B12 > S36-B12 > REEB426. Next base: position 4,341 of record JAGWVT010000103.1, on the reverse strand, counting down.
GGTGGTCGAGCCAAGATCTCGGCCTCGTATGCGTCCTTGAACAAGAAAACCAACCGCTCGTCCACAGCGAAGGCGGAGTCCTATGTGTGGACGGCGAATGTCCGCATGCCGCGCACCGCGACTGTCGGGAAGGCGTTCAGCGTCAAGGTCACCTACGCCTCACCTGGCGAGACGGTGACGCTGCACACTCCCGATGGCGATGTGGACGCGGTCGCGGACAGCAAGGGGTCGGCGACACTGAACGGCGCCTTTAGCTCCGACGGCCTCCAGGCTGCGTCCGTTACGTGGGGCGACACCACGCTGGCCACGGCCTTGGTCGCTGTGTCGAAGCGTCGATGACGGTTTAGTTCCGCGCAACGGTGGAGGAAGGTACGCAGGTGTTGGTTCGCCGAATGTGTGTGACGCTGGTCGCTGTGCTGGCGTCGTTCGGCGGGCTGACGCCGCCCGTTCACGCTGCCACAGTGTCAGGGTCCGCGACGTTTCGCCCCACCGATGGCCTCGTGCAGTCTTGGGTCGTGCCAGACGGAGTGCGGTCCATCGAGGTTGAACTGCTCGGCGCCGCAGGTGGCACTGGTGGACTGGACTGCGGGTCCGGGTGCAGTCGGATTCCGGGTTCCAAGGCGGGTCGTGTCGTTGCGACCTTGGCCGTCACCACCGGGCAGTCTGTCGCGATTTATCCCGGACGTGCCGGCATCAACGGTCGGGACAATTCCGGTTGCTACGACCTCGGAGGTGCCGGCGGCGCATCCGGGTACGGGCTCGAGGGGGGTCACGGCGGCGACTCCGGTTGCGTTGGAGCATCAGGCGGGGGTGGCGGTGGCGGTGCCGGGTCCGCAATCGTGTTTGCTGGAACGGAAGTCGTCGCCGGCGGCGCCGGGGGCGGTGCCGGCAACCGCAACCACGGCGAAGAGTGGTGGCAGTCCGGCCGTACTGAAGGTCCGCGCCTCGATTCGCGCTCTGGCAGTGGTGGTGTAAGTCCACGCGAGGCGCGAGGGTCCGGAGTCGATGGCGGCGGCGGTGGTGGTGGCGGCGGCGGGTGGTCCGGAGGTGCGGGCGGCAGCGAGGTGACGTGCTGCGGCGAGTTCGGAGCATCGGGCGGCGTCCGTGGCAGCAACGGGTGGACTGCGGGAGTTCAGGCGCAGGAGAGTGTCGTGGACCGCAGCGGGGACGGTGTGGTCATAGTGACCTGGTCACAGCGCTTCGCCACGTTGCCGTCGGCTCCGCGGGACGTGACCATTGCGACAACTAGCCCAACGACGGCAGGCCTCAACTGGGCTCCTCCGAGCGACGACGGCGACAGTCCGTTGCTGCGCTACGTCGTCTCCGCAAAGCCCGAGTCTGATTCTGCGTGGCGCGATGTGGCGATTGTCCCCGGCGACTCAACGACTGCGACTGTGGACTTGCCCTGTGGTTCGCGCGTGAGCCTGCGGGTCCGGGCGGAGAATGCCGTAGGTGTCGGGGCGTCGTCCGGCCCGGTCGAATGGGTCAGCCGGTCGAGCCAGTTCGCGGTCTGCCCCGTGTACCCGCAGGTCACGTTGCCTGGCACCGCTGTGCGAGTCGCTGTGGTCGGTGCGGTCGCGGGCCCGGGCGAGGTGAGCAGTGGAACCGTGCTGTTCACCTATCGAGGGCAAGCGACCGCCGTGTCGGTCGACGATGACGGCAATGCTGCCATCACTGTGACTCCCACCGCCCGCGGCAAAAGTGCTGTGAACGTGGCGACACGGGTGCTTGACACGGTGAGCCATAAGGTGCGGACCCGACGTGAGACCGTGTACGTGTGGACGCCTAGTTTCACCGTCCCGACGTCGGCTCTCGTCGGGCAGCAGTTACGTGTCGTCGGCTCGTACATCGCACCCGGGGTCCAGGTGACCTTGAGTACCGTTGACGGAGACCAACAGCAGATCGCCGATGCGCGCGGCACGGTCAGATTCGCGGTTCCGTTGACGACGCGCGGTGTCCAGCAGGTTTTTGTGAAGCACAACGACAGGGTGATCGCGTCCGCGAGTGTGAAGGTCGGGGGCAAGCCCTCGACATGGTGAGTAGCAGAAGGCAGGGCACTGGCGTCGGCACAGGCGCTACAGGGCGTCGTTGGCAAACCGGGCTCGGACTCATCGCGGTGGTCGCGGCACTGCTCGCTGGCCAATCGAGCACTGCCGGGTCCGCTGCCGAGCCGGTGCAGTTGGACAGCAATGGGCACTATTACGCGTACGTACCCGGTGTGCGCACGTGGGAGCAAGCCAAGGCAGTCGCCGGCCAGTCCACCTACCAGGGTCTAATCGGCCATCTGGCAACCGTGACCTCGGCTGCTGAGCAGTCGCTGTTGGAGTCCTTTGCGCAGTCCGGCGGCTGGATCGGCGCGGCTGGCACGGTCAACGGTGGGAGCATCGACTGGCGTTGGGACGAGCCCACGGCCGTGCAACCCCCGTTGGCGAATTGTCAGGCAGGCGTCGATGCCGGTGGCTGCTCTGAATGGGCAGGGTTCCACCGCTGGTTCCCGAGCGAGCCGCGACAGCCGAGCAGCATCGCCTACGCCGCCTACCTCGGGGCTGTCGACGCTGCCAACGTGACAGTGAGGGGCGCCGCTGAGGAGTACCACGATCTGCGTTTGAGCGCCCCGTACGGCACACAGGTCACCTCGGTGAGATTCGCCAGTTACGGCACGCCCTCTGACTTCCAGCGCGGTTGGTGCCATAGCGGGGTCTCGGAGGCGCGCGTCTCGGATGCATTTCTCAATCGCAGCAGCGGCATCGTCTCCGCGAGCAACGGCGTGTTCGGCGACCCCTGTGTGGGGACGTACAAGCGACTGCACGTTGTGCTGGGTGTCGGCGGCGGCTACTGGCAGTCGCTTGCGCAGTCTGAGGCAGCAGAAGGGTTCTTCATCGAGTACGAGCCTGCGCCCCGGGTTGTCTGGGCGTTCGATGCGCCCGGCGAGCATGCGTTGTCAGCGCCTGGTACCGGCTGGTACCGACTGCAGGCGCTCGGCGCCGGGGGCGGCGGCGGTAGGCGGGATTGGGGTTGGAACGCCGGCGCCGGCGGGGGTGGCGGCGCATACGCCGGTCTCGAAGTGTTCCTGCTACGCGGGCAGTCGGTGACCGTGAAGGTCGGTGCCGGAGGTTCTGGAGCGCCCGGGGCCTGCTGCGGCTCATTCACCGACGGTGGCCCAGGCGGCGACAGCAGCATCGCCATCGACGGTCAGACTCTGCTGCTCGCCGGTGGAGGCGGCGGCGGCGGAGGCAGCGGCACGACCGACTTCAACGACCCCCCCGAGGCGCGTGGCGGGTACGCAGGTCAACCACAATTTATCGCGACGACATTGCGCACCCGGGCTGCCGTTAGCCACAGCGGCGGCAGGGGAGGCGACTCCGATTCCGTCTCCGGCAGTTACCACAACGGCGGTGATGGCGGCGGAGCAGCCAACACCGATAGCGACGGCGCGGATGGGTCCAACGGCTCGTGGGCCCGGTGCACCGCAGACGCCATGGCCGCCGCCGGCGACATGCCAAGCGGTCTCGGAGCATGGGGTGGAGTCGGCCCCATCATCGAGTTACACGGCTACGGAATCCGTAGGAGTGCCTGCCCCCGGTACAACACTCTCGTCGCTCAGGACCACCGTGCACTCATGCGGTACGGCGCAGGGGCCGGCGGCACGAAGGGAAACCCGCATGCAGTCGGCGCCGGCGGGTACGTCCGGGTCTCTTGGATCAATTCGGCACCCGTAGCGCCAACCGCGGTGGTCGCGCAGGAAGGAGATGGTGCGCTCAGAGTCTCGTGGCAGTACCCCGCTGACGCTGCTATCAGCGCAGCAACATTCACCGCCACCGCTCAACCTGGCGGGGCGCAATGCCATACCGGCGGCGCACTGTCTTGCGTCATCACGGGCTTGACCAACCGCGTCGATTACACCGTGACCGTAATCGCGGGCAACGAGTACGGTGACAGCGCACCCAGCGATGCATCCACTGAGACGATGCCGCTCGCGCCGGGGCTTCAGGTTTGGACCTCCGCAACGACGTTGCTCGTGGGCGAGAATGTAGATGTTCAGGTAGCGCACGCGCGCGTCAACCAACCCGTGTCAGTGCGCGTATCCGGCCAACCCGAACGCAAGGTGGTCGCAGACGCGCGCGGACGCGCGCTGACCGGTCTTGTGGCGACCCGCGGTGGGGTCCTGTCCGTTGTGGTCCGCAGTGGCAAGACGACGACATCGACGAAGGTCTACACGCCGACGCTTGCACTCCCCACGTCACGTGTCAAGTGGGGCAAGAGCGCGCGCCTATCTGTGCTCACGGCCCCACCGGGCACCTCTGTCACATTCGTTCTCAGCGACGGCAAGGAGGTCACCGC
>JAGWVT010000029.1 GCA_018970765.1 Actinomycetales bacterium | reverse complement strand
ACCACACCCTCTTCCTCAAGTTCGAAGATGGTGCGGAGGTACATCTCCGTGGTATCGATGAGGTCGCTCACCGGGCTCCCGCCGTAGCTGGATCGTGCGTGGACAACCTACCCAAGTCGGCGCTACCCCGCCGGCCTAGCCTGGGGCGATGAGCACGGTCTTCTGGTTTCGCCGTGACCTTCGACTGCTTGACAATCCGGCCCTGTTGGCCGCGATCCAGCAGGCCCAGGCCGACGGCGACGGGCGCGTCGTACCACTTTTCGTCCTTGATCCGGTCCTGTGGCAGGCGTCCGGTCCGACACGTCAGGCATACCTGGTGGCATCCCTGGATCGACTCGGTGCCTCGCTGAATCGTCAACTCTTGATCCGGCACGGTGATCCCGTTGCCGTGCTGCCCCAGGTGGTGGCAGCCGCCGGCGCAAGTGCCGTCCACCTCGCCGAGGATTTCGCTCCGTACGGACGTCAACGCGACGAGCAGGTTCAGCAGGCACTGGGCAATGTGCCTGTCGTCCGCACAGGTTCAAGCTATGCGGTCTCACCAGGGCGAGTAACGAAATCTGACGGCACCGCCTACAAGGTCTACACACCCTTCTATCGGGCCTGGCTACAGCACGGCTGGCGCGCACCGGCGGGCAGCCCGCCGGACGACGTGCTCTGGTGGATGCCGATGGACTGCCAGGGGCGACCCCCCGCACCAGAGCTGCCCTTCGCGCTACCACCTGCGGGCGAGGAGGCCGCGTGGGAACGGTGGTCCGCATTCCGTGAGCACGGTCTGGGCGGTTACGCCGACCTTCGCGACCGCCCTGACTTGACCGGAACCAGCCTCATGGGTCATCACCTGCGCTGGGGGGAGATCCATCCACGCTCCCTGCTCACTGAACTCAGTGACCGAGACGAGACCTACCGACGCGAACTTTGCTGGCGCGAGTTCTATGCGGATGTCTTGGCTCGCGATCCGGCAAGTGCGCGACTTTCGATGGATCGGCGATTCGACGATCAGATGCGATGGACTCCCGATGGCAGCGATCTGTTTGCCGCCTGGGCGCAGGGAAGGACGGGCTACCCGCTGGTGGACGCTGGAATGCGGCAACTTCGCGCCGAAGGGTGGATGCACAATCGCGTTCGCATGGTGGTGGCGAGCTTCCTGGTCAAGGATCTTCACCTGCCCTGGCAATTGGGCGCACGTGACTTCATGCTGTGGCTGCGCGATGGTGACCTGGCCAGCAATGCGCACGGCTGGCAGTGGGCTGCCGGATGCGGCACCGATGCGGCTCCCTTTTATCGAATCTTTAACCCCGTAACCCAGGGCCTGAAGTTTGATCCCAGCGGGGAGTACGTCCGACGCTACGTCCCAGAACTGCGTCATCTTCCGGGCAAACTCGCGCATGAGCCGTGGAAGGACCCATTGGGCTATGAGCATGGCTATCCAGAACCCATCGTGGACCACGGCGTTGAGAGACAGGTGGCACTGGCCGATTTCGCTGCGATTCGGCGCACCGCTCCCTAGTCTTGGTAGATGGCATCCGTCGCACCCATTACCGGCAAGATTTCTAAGTCACGCAAAGTCGCGGACCGCAAGCGTCTGCGCCTAAAGCTGCATCGATCCACGTTCCAGGCACTGCGCGCACTGGCACGCCAAAACGGTATGTCAACACGACGTTACGTCAGAAGCGTGCTGGAGGCACATGTGGCGGCCAGTGATCCATCACGGGGAGAGGCGCTCAGTGACCCAGCTGTGGTCGTCGTCGAGCCGGACCCCGTCAGCGAGAGCTCGGTAGCGCAGCCGATCGTGCAGGCGTGAGGTTCGCCCCTGCCAAAACTCCACGCTGTTCGCGCGAATCAGCCAGCCGCCCCAGAAATCCGGTGGTGAAATCTCACCATCGGCAAACCGTGCGCTGACTTCTTGGTAACGGCGATCGAGGACATCGCGGCTTTCGATCACGCTGGACTGTTCACTCGCCCAGGCGCCTAGCTGTGACGATCGCGGTCGCGAGCCGAAGTATTCGGCCACTTCACGCCGTGCGATGAGTTCTGCGCGACCGACAACGACAATCTGCCGATGCATGGCAAACCATGGAAACACGGCCGATACCTGCGGGTTCTGGGCGAGTTCACTGCCTTTGCGAGATCGCAGGTTCGTGTAGAAAACAAACCCGCGTGCATCGGCCTGCTTCAACAAGACTGTCCGCGCACTCGGTTGGCCGCTGGTCGCTGCAGTCGCTAACACCATCGCATTCGGCTCAGGCAACCCGGCGGACGAAGCATCCTGGAACCATCGCGTGAACATCGCCAGTGGATTCGCAGCTAAGTGATCTTCGAGGAGCTCGCCGGACTCATAGGACACCCGCAGATCCGCAAGCGGCTTATCCGGCCAGTTAGTCACGGCCAGATTCCACCACTAGTTGGCGGCCCGCGCAGCGCGGTGAGCGCCTAGGCTGAGCGCAGACCAGGGAGGGTGCATGTCTGAGTTCGTTCCCGGGCTTGAGGGCGTGGTCGCCTTCGAGACGCAGATCGCGGAGCCTGATCGAAACGGTGGTGCATTGCGCTACCGAGGCGTGGACATCGAGGACTTGGTTGGGCGAGTGTCCTTCGGCAACGTCTGGGGTCTGCTCGTAGACAACGAATTCAATCCGGGACTCCCGCCAGCGGAGCCGTTTCCAATTCCGATTCATTCAGGTGATGTGCGCGTGGACGTGCAGTCGGCCATCGCCATGCTCGCTCCCGCTTGGGGTCTGCATCCACTGCTGGATATCTCCGACGACGACGCGCGCGAGAACCTGGCACACGTCTCTGTGATGGCGCTGTCATTTGTGGCGCAGGCGGCCCGCGGGCTCGGCCTACCGATGGTGCCGCAGACCCAGATCGACCAGGCGACGACAATAACCGAGCGGTTCATGGTGCGCTGGCGCGGCGAACCGGATCCCAAGCATGTGCAGGCCATCGACGCCTACTTCGTGTCGGCCGCCGAGCACGGCATGAACGCCTCCACGTTCACTGCGCGCGTCATCGCCTCAACGGGTGCAGATGTTGCGGCAGCCATCTCTGGTGCCGTAGGAGCTATGAGTGGTCCGTTGCACGGTGGTGCACCCTCCCGAGTGCTCGGCATGGTCGAGCAGGTGGAGCGCACAGGGGATGCACGCGGCTACGTACGGTCTGTCCTCGATCGCGGCGAGCGACTCATGGGCTTCGGCCATCGCGTTTACCGAGCTGAGGACCCCCGAGCCCGTGTCCTGCGGCGAACCGCCAAGCAGTTGCAAGCGCCCCGCTACGAGGCAGCCCTAGCCTTGGAGGAAGCGGCCCTTACCGAGCTTCGGGAGCGCCGACCCGATCGGGCACTGGAGACCAACGTCGAATTTTGGGCCGCGGTGGTGCTCGACTTTGCGCAGGTGCCGCCCCAGCACTTCACCTCGATGTTCACCTGCGCTCGACTGGCGGGTTGGAGTGCACACATCCTGGAGCAGAAGCGCACTGGTCGACTGATCCGACCATCGGCTCGGTACGTGGGGCCTAACCCGCGCACACCTGAGGATGTGCCGGGTTGGGATCCGGTGATGGTGGCTCCTACCGGTTACACGCCAGCAACCTCGGCAGGCCAGAATTCGCTCTAACGGCTAGTTTCGCTCTTCCGGCTGCCCGATAACCCTTCCTGACGTTTTGGAGTGACATGTCTGACACTGTGCGAATCCCCGCGGATCTGCTGCCCAAAGACGGCAGGTTCGGCGCGGGACCGTCAAAGGTGCGTCAGGCGCAGTTAGAAGCCCTCGCGCAGGTCTGGCAGTCCTATTTGGGTACCTCGCACCGACAAGCCACCGTTCGCGATCAGGTACGCAGACTGCGGACCGGGCTGCGTGAGCTCTTCACCCTCCCCGACGGATACGAGGTGATCCTCGGCAACGGTGGATCAACAGCGTTCTGGGACGTCGCCACGTTCGGCCTGATCCAGGACCGCGCGCAGATGCTGGCCTTCGGAGAATTCGGAGCCAAGTTCGCCAGCGGAGTCAAGGCAGCGCCATTCCTCGCTAACCCAGACATCATCAAGGCAGACGCAGGGACGGCACCCGTTTTCGCACCTGCCAGCGGTTTTGACACGTACTGCACCCCGCACAACGAGACCTCGACCGGTGTGGCCATCACCCCGACGCGCGTCAATCAGGACTCGCTCCTCCTCGTTGATGCGACCTCGGCAGCGGGCGGCCTCGCCGTGGACATGCGAGAGGTAGACACCTACTACTTCGCTCCCCAGAAGAGCTTCGGCTCCGACGGTGGGTTGTGGATTGCACTGATGTCTCCGGCAGCCATCGAACGCGCGACCAAACTCGGTGCAGGTGAGCGGTGGATACCTGACTTCCTAAGCCTGACCACGGCAATTGATAACTCGCGCCTTGAGCAGACCACGAACACTCCGGCCCTGGCCACGATCTACCTGATGGCCGAACAGGTTGACTGGTTCTTGAGCAACGGCGGCTTGAACTGGTGCACCGCGCGAACTGGGGAGTCCTCACAGGTGCTCTACCAATGGGCCGACGCGCACCCGCTCGCCAGTCCATTCGTCAGTGACCCCGCGCACCGCTCCGCAGTGATCGTCACCATCGATATCGATGACTCCATCGATGCCACTGTGATCACCAAGGCTCTGCGCGCCAACGGAATCGTCGACACCGAGCCGTACCGCAAATTGGGTCGCAACCAACTTCGCATCGGAGTCTTCCCCGCCGTGGAACCTGATGATGTTCGTGCCCTCACCACCTGCATCGATTACGTCATAGAACACATGCAGTGAGCGCCCTGGTACGGGATCGCATCACTTGGCTGACCTACAGCCAGATGGCCTTGTTCGCCTGGTTCATGTACGGGCTCGGCGCCACAATCGCCATCGTTCGCGATGAGCAAGGGACCAGTCGAACGCTTGCCGGACTACATGGCACCGCCTTGGCCGCGGCCGGCATCATCGCAGGACTGGCGGCAGCAGGGCTGATCGGATCCGTGGGCCGCGGTCGATTGATTCAACTCACCGGCTTGGCCACGACCCTGTGCGTGCTGCTCTACATCACGCCAAGTGGCGGTTACCCGGTCACCATGGCCGCAGTCTTCGGCGTGGGCCTGGTCGGGAGCCTGTTCATCATTGCCCTAAACGCCTTCCTGCTGGAGTACCACGGACCCTTCGGTGCCGCCGCCCTCACCGAGTCCAATGCCTTGGCGTCCTTCATCGGCCTGATCTCACCGCTGGTCATTGGATTGTGTGCAGCGACGTTGCTCGGCTGGCGGGCCGGCATGGTGGTCATGATCATTGGCTTAGTCATCACCGTGTTCCTACGTGGTAGATCACTCACACCAACGACGACGGCACCGGCAGCTGCTGAGGATCGACGCGGTCCCATGCCCAAGGGATTCGGTTGGTCAATGGCTCTAGTGATGTGCTTCCTTGGGTCGGAGTTCGCTCTCGTCTTCTGGACTCCGGACCTCCTTCGGGAGCGGGGTGGTTTCACCGCGGCTGCCGCTGCGGCGGCGCTGGGAGCGATTACCGCAGGCATGGCGATCGGTCGTCTGATGGGCTCACGACTGACCGTGCGCTTTACCACCGACACCCTGCTCAAGAGCTCCACAACGATCGCCCTGGTCGGCTTCATCATCACCTGGGCAATTCCGAATGCGGTCGTCATCCTCATCGGACTGCTCATCACCGGATTGGGGCTGGGAGTGCTCTGGCCCTTTGGGCTTGCACGAGCAGTGGCCGCCTCCGGTGGGCGAACCAATCACGCAGCGGCGCGGGCCGGACTAGCCACCAGTGTGGCATTAGCGACTGCGCCCTTCGCCCTTGGCTTCGTCGCCGATCTCACCAACCTGCACATCGCCCTATTGCTCGTCGGTGCCATGTTGGTCGCCGCGCTGTTCATTCTGCAGTTCCGTCCCGTCGACGTGCCCGTTCCGCAAACAGCAGCAGGGCGCTGAGCGCGCCCAGAGCGAGGACGACGAGGGCCATTAGCGCACCCGGTGCCAAACTCTCGTTGGTCTGTGCTACCTGCACCAGTTCTGACGGTGGCGCTGCAGTCGTTGGCGCTGCAGTCGTTGGTCCAGCTGACGCCGAAATCGCCGGTGCGGGAATCTCAACGCGCAGCAACCTGTCATCGCCCTCGCTGGCGATCAGCAAGGCATTCCCATCGGCCGACCACGTGATGGCTTCTCCCTGCGGCTGAGCCGGCAACGTTATGCGCTGCATTTCCTCACCCGGCGGTAGCCCACTGAAGATGCGGGCATCGACGTAGTCTCGAAGCACATAGCGTGAACCGTCCGGTGATATTGCCCCGTCGGTGATCAGTCCCCCCACTCGGGAGAGCTCCTGCGTTTGACTTCCGCCATCGAAAATCGATGAAAGGGAAACCAGCGCACCACTGGCCAGCTGCTTGGTAACTACCCAGAGTTGCGGGCTGGCTGGATCGGCAAGCAAAGTCTCGGCATCATGGGGCCGATCCGCGTAAGTAAAGGCCCAACTTCTAACCGGCACCGTCCGATCCGCTAGGCGCTTCGGTTCGCGCAAGGCCAGGAGCTCGACGCTGGGCCACGAATCACGGTTATCACCAATGTCGCCAACCCAAATGGTTGGCCGCCCCCACGCATCGCGACCAGCGGCGATTGCCTCAAAGTCGCGCGCCTGAGCACCTGCCAGGCGCAAACGTGCCCGAACTTCGCAGTTGCGCTCATCGACCGCGTAGATGTACGGACCACCCGAGGAGTCGTTCATCGCCCACAGGACGTTTGGATGCCGCACCGATCTGGCTAGTCCACTGATTTCCCCAAGCCGCGTGTCAGTGAATCGGCACACTTCGCTGACTTGCGGCTGCGCACTTGCGCGGGGAGCCGATTGCAGGGCTAGCAGGATCACTAGGCCGACAATCGGGCCGCTAGAAACCCAGCAGCGCCGCACCTACCACCGTCCCAACAAGTGCCGCCAGGACCACAAGGGTCACGATGCGGCGCGTGCGCTGGTCCACTTCAGCACCCTACGTCGAATGAGGTTCACGGTCGAATGACCTTCGCGCGTTACGGTGCCACCGTGAATCCGTGGGTGGCGGAAAGCGACGCCGAGCACCAGGGTGACCGGAGGCGACTGGGCGCCTGGCTTATTGAGGGCGGCGCCCGGTTTGCCGTAGCGGCTCCCAGCGCCACCAACGTCTACCTCTGCCTCTTCGACGACCGTGGCCTAGAGCGCCGCCACACCATGACGCGATCGGGTGATATTTGGCGCTGCTCCGTGTCCGACATCGCCGTTGGTCAGCAATACGGGCTTCGCGCTGAGGGACCCTGGGATCCGGACCACGGTGACTACTTCAACGTCAACAAACTTCTCGTGGACCCTTACGCACAGTTGGTGACGAATGCCCTGGATGCCCACGGTCTGACTGCCGCGTTTCGACTCGACGACCCTCAGCAACCAGATGAGACAGACACAGCACCTTTCGCGCCACGCTGCGTCCTAGTCGATTCGCCCGGCCCTGAAGTACTGCCCACACCGCTGCTGGAATTGGATCCAAAGAACCTGGTGATATACGAGGCGCACCTGCGTGGACTGACCATGCAGCACCCCGAAATTCCTGAGGAGTTGCGCGGCACTTTCGCCGGTGCCGGACACCCGGTGATGTTGAACTACCTCAACAAGCTGGGGATCAACGCAATTGAATTCTTGCCACTAACAAGTTGCCTCTCTGAGCCATTCCTCCTCGAGCACGGCCTAGTCAACTATTGGGGCTATAACTCCCTGAACTGGTTTGCCCCCAATCTGACTTACTCGGCAGCAGCTCGCGCAGGAAATCCGCTGGGAGTCTTCGACGAGATTCGCACCATGGTGGCGCGCTACCACCAAGCGGGGATTGCGGTGATTCTCGATGTGGTCTACAACCACACCTGCGAGGGTCCGGTGACCGGACCCATGGTCAGCTTGCGTGGATTAGGTAACCAGGACTACTACCGCGTTGATCCAGCAGACGGCCGCCGCTATCTGGACTCCACTGGATGCGGCAACTGCCTGCAGGCGGACGGCCCGTGGGGACTTCGGCTGATACTGGACTCACTGCGCTGGTGGGCGTTGGTCATGGGCATCGACGGCTTCAGGTTCGATTTGGCCGTGGCGCTCGCACGCGACCCGCAGGAATTCTCGAATCGTGCAGCGTTCCTACAGGCCATTGCTGCCGACCCGATCCTGCGAGATCGTGTCCTGATCGCCGAGCCCTGGGACGTCGGACGCGCCGACTCGATTCAAACCGGGGCATTCCCACCGGACTGGCACGACTGGAACAACCGCTACCGAGACGTGGTTCGTGACTTCTGGCGCGGCACTCCCGGCCAGCACGCCGCACTGGCGACCTGCGTGACCGGTTCTCGGGATGTGTTCGGCTGGCGTCACCAAGGTCCTTCGGCCAGCGTGAACTTCGTCACCGCCCACGATGGGTTCACCCTCAACGACCTGGTCAGTTACCAGGACAAGCAGAACCTGGCCAACGCTCAACTAGGTGCTGATGGCAGCGATGACAACCGGTCCTGGAATTGCGGAGTGGAGGGGCCAACGGACGATCCGACGATCAACGCACTGCGACTACGCCAGATGCGCTCCATCCTCGGCACCCTGCTGGTGTCCTGGGGCATCCCGATGATCACCATGGGTGACGAGCGGTGCCGCACACAGCTGGGCAATAACAACGCCTACTGCCAGGACAATGCGATCTCCTGGATGGATTGGGCAGATGCGCCAAACAGTGAGCTCAATGGCTCGAGCCTGCAGGAGTGGGTCCGGCATTGCCTGCAAGTCCGTAAGAGTTTGGCTGCCTTCACGCCGGCGCAGTACGAGCAGTACGCGGTGCACTGGCTGCGCCCAGATGGTCACCCGATGACGGACCAAGACTGGTCGGACGCCGCCGCGCACTCATTGGCTTACGAAATCTCCGGCACACCCGATGGAAGCAACGTCATGGTGCTCCTGAATGCCTGGTCCCAGGAGGTGCCCTACGCGGCTCCGCTGGATCAGCCCTGGCAGCAATGGTCGGTGCTGCTGTGCTCGGCGCCGGAGGGTCTTGTCCTCGGCAACGTACTGCGGGTGCCACCTCGGTGTTTCGCCGTGCTCCAGCGGCGCTAGCGTGCTGCGATGAGCGAACCCACCTGGCAACCGGAACCCGACAACGCCCTGCTACCGGTCACGCTTGGAACGGCAGTCTGGCTGGTTGCCGGCCTGATCCTCTTGCTGCTTCGCGATCAGCCCATCATGCAGGGTCGCAGTTGGTGGTTGGGCGTCTGCGCAGTCGGCGCCATAAGCGGGGTCGGTGGCGTGGTGTACCTCAGGTTTCGACGAGTTCGTGATGCTCGTCGAGCGGCTCGTCAGGTTCCGAATCAATAGGCTCCGACGACTCAACAAGTTCCGACGACTCAGACAGATCCGTCTCCTGGGCCAACTCCGGGTGGTCTACTTCCTCCGGACTGATCGGCTGATCGTGGGCTTCGACTTCTGAGTGCGCGCCGCAACCGAAGTCCAGGGCCACCACAGCGCCATCAGCTGGCGACATCAAATTCGCGCAGATCCCGAACGCCTGGCCCAGCGGCCCACCGATCGTTACCAAGAACCCGCAGGTCGTGCAGTTCAGTTCAGCGGCACGGGCCATCGCCGACTCTGGGCCGGTTTCCGCGGCAAGCCAGCGCTCGACGGCCTCATCCCGACCCTGCAGCGACAGCACGCGTGCACGGCCGAGTCCCAGTTCCCAGGTCCCCGGTTGCAGTGGAGCCAGCGACGCAAGGCCCTCTAAGGCATCCACATCCGTGAAACCGGGGACCAGGCGCGGATCATCCGCGGGAGTGGGGAGCACATCACCGACACCCAGATCTCCCGGTTGGATACGTGCGCTCCACGGCACCCACTCGGGCGCGATGAGAGCCTGTGCCCCGGGCATGAGTACGACCTCACAGACTGTCGGATCGGCGCCTGCGTCCGGACGTGCAACGACGACGGACCACTCCCAGCCGACGTATCCCGGGTTGGTGCACGTGAAGCGCTGTGTGGCGATGTGCTCGCCTTCCATCTGCGCGCCGACATGGTCGCCGACACCCAGACCGCCCGACTCGAGTTCCGCGGCCTCACGTGCCAACTCCACAGATTGGAGAAGCACTTCGTCAATGGTTGCTGTACTGCCTGCGGAAATCACGGAGGAGGTTCCTTCGCCTAGACGTCTAGATCGTCGGCAACTGCGCGCAGCACCGCTGCGACCTTGGTCGCCATGGCATCAGGCGGGTATTTGCCCCGCTGCAACTGCCGCGACACGTTGTCCAGGAGTTTGATCAGGTCCTCGACGAGGCCGGCCAGATCCTCGGCTGCGCGCCGGTTACCCTTCACGACTGACGGCGTCGGAGACAGGACACGAACTGACAGGGCCTGCTTGCCGCGACGCCCGTCGGCAATGCCGAATTCGAGCTTGGTTCCGGGCTTCAGCGTTGTCGTGCCGGGCGGAAGCGCTGAGGCGTGCAAGAAGACATCCTCGCCGTCATCGGACGCGATGAACCCAAAACCCTTCTCGGTGTCGTACCACTTCACGGTTCCGGACGGCATGGCGCTTCCTCTGGCAAGTTGTCTGGTCGGCCCAGGTGAGTGATCAGCGTACCCAGCCATCGGCGCTTAGGCTCCCCCGGTGACCCCGCGCAGTCTTGCCGACGACCTGCGCCAGCGTGATGAGGCAAGCCTGGCCCTACTTCTGCAACGCCGCCCTGATCTCAGTCACCCAGCTCCCCAGGACATCACGGCCCTGGCAGCGCGGGCCACGACCGGCCCGTCGCTGAGCCGCTGCCTGGACACACTCAACCTCGTCGAGTTGCATCTGCTGGCTCTGGCAGCAGGGCTTTCCCGCGGTGAACCCACCACCCTTGCTGCCCTGCTGGCCGGTGCGGTGCCGATTGTCGATGACGCGAGCGCAGCCGACACTGTGAATGACCTCCGGAGCCTGGCCCTGATCTGGGGGCCAGACCACAGCCTGCGCGTAGTGACCGGTGTCCATGACCTCTTGGCCAGCATGCCTCAGCCGGTGGACGAGTCACCCCTTCAAGAACCAACGGCCTGGCAACCAGGTGGAACCACCACGCAGCGGGCTAGTCGAGATAATCACGACACCCTCGCGGCCACTGTTGCCCGACGTTTCGTCATAGGCGTCGAAGTGCTCCTGCAGTCCTGGGGTCTGGATCCCGTCCGAGCTCTGACCAAAGGTGGGCTGCCCGCTAAGGAACTTGCCGTCCTCCAAGAACTGTTGGAATGGGATACCGCGGCGATCGTCCTGGCCCTAGAACTTGCGCGTAGCGCCCGACTCATCACGCGCGACGGTGACAACCAGTGGTTACCGACTCAACGCTTCGATAGTTGGCAGACCAAGAGTGTCGGGGATCGTTGGCAGACGCTTGTCGAAGCCTGGATTGACCTACCGAAGTTGACGGGAACTGCCGAGGCAACACCATTGGACGACACTCACGCTCCGGGCGTCATCGCAGTTCGCCGCGCAACCCTGGAAATCCTCGCAGAGGCACCCACCGACGCGAACGTGCCGAGCGCCGGTGTGTGCGCGGTGCTGGATTTTCGCTTTCCGCGTCGACGCGGTCAGATCCGCAATCAGATGGTGGCGATGACGCTGCTGGAGGCGACACAACTCGGACTTGTGGTTGATGGCAGTCTCACCCAGGCAGGACGCATGGTCATCGCACCTGCAGACTCACAGCCAAAGCCCGCTGCACTGATCGACGACGCGCTGCCGACGTTGGCAGTCGGATTCTTCATTCAGTCTGATCTGACGATCATCGCCCCGGGACCCCTGCCGCTGGCAGACGAGGCGATGCTGCGTCGCATTGCGCTGATCGAGTCATCAGACCCTGCCACAGTTGCTCGCATCAACGCTCGGTCCCTGCTCGACGGCGCGGCGACGGGACTAACGATGGATGAGGTCAAGGACTTCCTCGAACAGCACAGCCTGGTTCCCCTTCCCCAATCTCTCGCGTACCTGATTGCAGACACGGCGCGTCGCTGCGCTGCGGCTCCGCCTGAACTTCGCATGGCGCAGCGTGCAGCTGCTCCTAAGGCAGCGGCGCTTCGGATAAGTCGACTCCAGGATCGCATTCCTAATTTGGCCCGAGCGCTGGCTAACAGCACGCGCACGATCACAGTTGAACCAGTGAGTTCACCTCCTGTCGTTCGAACT
The DNA here is from genome assembly GCA_018970765.1 of Actinomycetales bacterium. GTDB lineage: Bacteria > Actinomycetota > Actinomycetes > S36-B12 > S36-B12 > REEB426. The sequence goes on along the minus strand of JAGWVT010000029.1, from coordinate 19,044 downwards.
GAGCCAAGTGCTGAAATTCTTGCCAACGTGCGAGCTGCCATCGATCAATCGCAACCGATCTGGGTGGCCTTTGCGGAGGCCGATGGCGTTCAGATCACGACGCTGGTGGATCCGATTCGGGTGGAATCCGGTGCAGTCGTGGCCATGGATCTGGCTGCGGGACGAATTCGAACCATTGCCACCGCACGCATCACCGGCACCGCACCGCAGGCGGCTGCAACTCGGTGAACCGCCTACCATAGGCAAGTGAGTGACCAGCCCCTGATTGTGCAGAGTGATCGCACCCTGCTGTTGGAGGTCGATCACCCTCGCGCTGTCCAGTGCAGGCAGGCCATTGCACCCTTCGCCGAGCTCGAACGGTCACCGGAACACATCCACACCTACCGCCTTACGCCACTTGGTCTGTGGAACGCCCGAGCTGCCGGCCACGACGCAGAGCAGGTCATCGACGCGTTGCTGCGCTACTCCCGCTACGAGGTACCGCACGCGCTTCTCGTCGATGTTGCCGAAACCATGGACCGGTACGGCCGACTCCAACTTGCCAATGACCCAGCACATGGCCTGGTCCTGCAGGCACTGGACATCGCGGTGCTGGAGGAAGTGCTCCGCAGCAAGAAGATCGCATCAATGCTCGGTGCCCGCGTAGACGACACCACCGTGCTGGTGCACCCGTCTGAGCGCGGCCACCTCAAGCAGGCCCTCCTCAAGCTCGGTTGGCCCGCCGAAGACGTTGCCGGCTACGTCGACGGCGAGCGCCATCCCATCGCTTTGTACGCTGAAGGCTGGCAGCCGCGCAACTATCAAAATGAAGCAGCGGAGGGGTTCTGGCACGGCGGCTCGGGCGTTGTGGTGCTTCCCTGCGGTGCCGGTAAGACCGTGGTTGGCGCCCTGGCCATGGCGTTGGCACAGGCGACCACGCTGATTCTGGTCACCAATACTGTCGCGGCCCGCCAGTGGCGCGAGGAACTGCTACGCCGCACCACGTTGACTGCCGAGGAGATCGGCGAATACTCCGGCGCCCGCAAAGAGGTTCGACCGGTCACCATTGCGACCTACCAGGTGCTGACGATGAAGCGTCAGGGGCGCTACCCGCACCTGGATGTCCTCGACGCCCGGGACTGGGGCCTGATCATCTACGACGAGGTGCACCTGCTTCCCGCACCCGTGTTCCGATTCACCGCTGATATCCAGTCGCGCCGCCGCCTTGGGCTCACGGCGACGCTCCTTCGCGAGGACGGTAAGGAAGGTGACGTCTTCAGCCTGATCGGCCCCAAACGCTACGACGCCCCTTGGCGGGACATTGAGGCGCAGGGCTACATCGCACCCGCCGATTGTGTCGAGGTACGACTGAGCTTGTCTGAGACCGATCGAATGGCTTACGCCATGGCGGAACCGACCGACCGCTATCGGCTGGCCTCCTGCGCGCATGACAAGGTTCGCATCGTGCAGGCGCTCGTCGACCAGCACGACGATGATCGAGTGCTTGTCATCGGTCAGTATCTTGAACAACTGGAGGAACTCGGGTCCACGCTGCAGGCACCCGTGATCACCGGAGCGACGCCAGTGCGAGAGCGCGAGCGACTCTTCGCTGCCTTTCGTGCCGGCGAGGAACCCGTGTTGGTGGTATCGAAGGTGGCCAACTTCTCCATCGACCTCCCTGAGGCGGGCGTAGCCATCCAAGTCAGCGGAGCCTTCGGCTCCCGACAGGAGGAGGCCCAAAGGTTGGGTCGAATCCTGCGCCCCAAGGCCGACGGGCGAACCGCGCGCTTCTATTCACTAGTCACCCGTGACACGGTCGATGCCGATTTCGCCCAGCACCGGCAGCGCTTCCTCGCCGAACAGGGATACGCCTACCGAATCATCGACGCCGAAGAGGTTGAATCCGACAAGTCTTGACGCTTCGCTGGCAGTCTGATCAAGGGATGTAGTACATCGGATTCGGCAGCAGGAATCCGCGGCGCGTGAATCCACCCGCCGAATCGCTCACTTGGTCGCCAATTGCGCTGATGATCAGGTAGCCGCGCTTCTCGATTTCCGCTCGGTGGGCGCTCTTGTAAACCTGTGCGGTGAGGTTGACCTCGTCAGGATCGCGCATGATGAGCTCCACATAGCCAGTAATCCCGGCCTGCTTCAGACATTCTTGAGTTGCGGTGCGCATCATGCTGCGTCGGCCGGTGATCAAGAAGACCGACACCCCGCGAGAGCGCGCGTAGGCGTAGAGATCCTTGGTCGAAGTTATCACCGGCTGAAGACACTGCTCCTGGGCATTGTCAAGTTGCGCACTCGTCGGGGCGAAGCCTGTGGACTCGTAGAGCTCGTAGTAACTCAGCAGCGTGTCATCGATATCGAAGACCATCGTGGCTTTCTTCCCATTGCACGTACTCTGGTTCCCGCACCGCGACTTTAGGTACTTGTCAAGGAACTTGCGATTCGCTTCAGTGATCGCGAGTTGATCCTTGACGTATTGGCCGGATTGCCGATAGGACTCAATAACCGGTGCGAACCCGTCTCCAGCCACGTACGTCTCAGTGGCGTAGAGCGGCGGCAAATTCTGCAAAGTGCCGAAGATCGGAGTTGGTTGATTCGGAACATCAACGCGAACCACCCTGGTGTCATCGGCGGTTGCCGAGGATGGCGCAACAAATGCGGTACCCAGACCGAACAGAACGGCCAGGAACACTCCGGATATTCGACTCGTCATGCCAGTACTCCCTGATTGGCTTGCTCTACCCCGGCACGCATGTTCACCCGCGCCAACAGAATACCGCCGATGATGAAGAACACTACGAGGGCGAGGATCGCGATGCGGTAGGAACCCAGCATCTGCAGCGACAGTCCGAAGACCAGCGGCCCAAGAATCGAGCTCGCGCCATTGGAGACCTCGTAGAGCGAGAAGTATTCGGCCTCCCGGTCCCGCGGTACCAACTGTGCGAACAGTGACCGGGAGAGGGCCTGGCTACCACCGAGCACAAATCCGATAAGTGCCGCCAGCACTAGGAAGAGCGTGCCAGCACCTGCCGGAATAAGAAAGGCGATGACCAGAGTCCCCGACCACATCACCAGTGAGCCCAGGACAACGCGCTTGGCACCGAACGACCGGGCGAGGCGACCGAGGATCAACGCACCGGCAATGCCGACGATTTGCACGATGATCACGGCCGCGATCACCAACGTTGTGGACAGCCCTAATTCAATATCGGCATAGGTGGCCGATAGTCCAATGACCGTCATGATGCCGTCATTGAAGAAGAAGAACGCGGCCAGAAACAGCAGCGCCTGCGGGTAGCGCGGCAACTCACGCAGCGTGCCACCCAGTTGTTTGAAGCCACCGGTCAGCGCGCTGCCCGCGCGCGCATGCTTGGCAGGGCGATTGACCAGCCGTGCCAGGGGGATCAACGTGAAGATCGCCCACCAGGCGCCCGCGCTGAACAGACTAATGCGAACGGCGGCTGACTCACTTACGCCGAATGAATCGTGACCCAGGAACAGCACCAGGTTGGCGACGAGCAGGATGATGCCGCCGACGTAGCCCATCGCCCAGGCACGTGATGACACCCCGTCACGCTCATCCGGCTTCGCAATATCTGGCAGAAATGAGTTGTAGACGACCAGCGAAGCCCCGAAGGCGACGTTCGCGAGCAGAAACAGCACCCCGCCAAGTTGGTAGCGCGTGCCGTCCAGGAAGAACATCGCCATAACGGCCAACGCGCCGACATAGGCGCCCCCGGCCATCACGTACTTCTTCTTCGAACTTACGTCGGCCAAGCCGCCGACCAGCGGAAGCAGAATCACCTGCAGAGCTACGGAGATCGACACCATGAATGGGAAGTAGGACTCCGGCGCCACCGGAATGATCCCCAGTAGCGTCACCTGTTCACCTGCGTCGGCTGCGGCCTGTGCCACTGACGTCAGGTAGGGCCCAAGGAAGACCGTGATGACGGTTGTCGAGAAGGCCGACGAGGCCCAGTCATAGAAGTACCAGCCCCGCTGCTCCCGGCGGGCGGAACGCTGGTCTGCGACGAAATGATCTGTAGCAGGTGAGGTCACGCAGGCATCATTGCGTACCCAAGGTCAGCATGGCGTCAACATCGAAGGAGAAATCCTCCACCGTTCCCATACCCGGCAAAGGAAGGTGCACCGTCCCAACATTGGCGCTTCCCATGAGTTCGATTCCCAAGGGACTCGTCGCCGGCGCCCACTGACTAACGCTCAATCTCAGATCTACACGCACGTCCCCTGCCGTTGCGGGACCATTGATTTCCCAAGGTGCTTCAGCCGGGCCAATCCCTCGGTAGACGAGGTTCGTCGCATTGTGGCGCGAAACCAGGCCGCGGGCCGCGCCCTGCAGCAGGAATGCCGACGTGCGTAGTTGGTCGAGGGCTAGGACCAGATCGAGTTGTACTTGTTCTTCGCTGACCTGAAAGGTGCCACTGACGACTGGGGCCCGAACATCGACACTGAGCAGACCGATTCGTCCACTACGCAGACGCACTTCGGCGCCATCGACGACCCGCACGGCCCAGGTACCGGTAGCAGGAAACACGCGATCATCCTTGTCGACAATGCGATGAGGGGCGGTCATTGACCGCCCCTCATCGACTACTTTGCTGCGCGGACTAGAAGTCCATGCCGCCCATGTCGCCGCCACCACCGGGCATGGCCGGTGCGGCCTTCTCCGGCTTGTCGGCCACAACGACCTCAGTGGTCAGGAACAAACCGGCGATCGACGCCGCGTTCTGCAGCGCAGAGCGCGTCACCTTGGCCGGATCGATGATTCCCGCCGCGATCATGTCGACGTACGTGCCGTTGGAGGCATCCAGGCCCTGCCCTGCGGGCAGTTCCCGAACCTTCTCCACCACCACGCCGCCTTCCATGCCAGCGTTCTCGGCGATCTGCTTCAGCGGAGCGTTGACAGCCCAGCGAACGATGTTCGCGCCAACTGCCTGCTCGTCGGTCAGACCGAGCGAATCGATCTTGCCCGACGCAGCCTTCATCGCCTGGATGAGGGCCACGCCACCGCCGGGGACGATGCCTTCCTCGACCGCAGCCTTCGCGTTACGCACGGCATCCTCGATGCGGTGCTTGCGCTCCTTGAGCTCGACCTCCGTAGCGGCGCCGACCTTGATGACTGCAACACCGCCGGCCAGCTTGGCTAGGCGCTCCTGCAACTTCTCGCGGTCATAGTCGCTATCGGACTTGTCGATCTCGGCGCGGATCTGATTGACCCGACCGCTGATCTGCTCCGGATCACCTGCACCTTCGACGATGGTCGTCTCGTCCTTGTTCACCACGACCTTGCGGGCACGGCCCAGCAGGTCAAGCGAGGTGTTCTCAAGCTTCAGACCAACCTCTTCGGAGATGACCTGGCCACCGGTGAGGATGGCGATGTCCTGCAGCATGGCCTTGCGGCGGTCGCCGAAGCCGGGAGCCTTGACCGCAACGGAGCGGAAGGTGCCACGGATCTTGTTGACTACCAGCGTTGCCAAAGCTTCGCCCTCGACGTCCTCAGCGAGGATCATCAGCGGCTTGCCGGACTGCATGACCTTCTCCAGGATCGGCAGCACGTCCTTGACGGCTGAGATCTTGGAGTTGGCGATAAGGATGTAGGGGTCCTCCAGGACCGCTTCCATCCGCTCCGCGTCGGTGACGAAGTACGGCGAGATGTAGCCCTTGTCGAAGCGCATACCCTCGGTGAGCTCCAGCTCTAGCCCGAAGGTGTTGCTCTCCTCAACAGTGATGACGCCTTCCTTGCCGACCTTGTCCATCGCCTCTGCGATGAGTTCGCCGACCTCGGAATCGCCGCCAGCCGAGATGGCTGCGGTAGAAGCAATCTGCTCCTTGGTCTCGACGTCCTTGGCCATGGCCAAGAGTTCGTCGCTGACCACGTCAACGGCCCGGTCGATACCCCGCTTGAGGGCCATCGGGTTGGCGCCGGCAGCCACGTTGCGCAGACCCTCGCGCACGAGCGCCTGGGCGAGCACCGTCGCGGTCGTCGTGCCGTCACCGGCGACGTCGTCCGTCTTCTTGGCGACCTCTTTGACGAGCTCCGCGCCGATCTTCTCGTACGGATCTTCGAGGTCGATTTCCTTGGCGATCGAGACGCCGTCATTGGTGATGGTGGGGGCTCCCCACTTCTTCTCCAGGACGACGTTGCGACCCTTGGGGCCGAGGGTGACCTTGACGGCGTCCGCGAGCACGTTCATGCCGCGCTCGAGGGATCGCCTGGCCTCCTCGTCAAATGCAATGATCTTTGCCATGAGGGCATTCCTCCAGGAACGTCCGGAAATTGTCACTCTCGGGTGTCGAGTGCTAAAGGAAAGTTAGCACTCTCGGGCCGAGAGTGCAAAATCGTCAGCCCAGGGTGCTCAACCCAGGGCCTGCTGCACTGTCGCCTGCGCCTCAGTGAAGGCGGTGTACGCCGGGACTGATCCGGGACCCCGGGTGGCAGACGCCCACGCCTTACCCATCGGTCCCCAGGTGGAGGCCGCCTGCGGGATATTCGGCAGCGGTATTCCCTGCCGCCCGGAGACGGCGAAGGCCTGGGATATCCGCCCCAGCAGCGACGAGGTGTCGATCGAGGACTTCAGGTTGGCCGGAGCGCGTCCGCTCAAGGCCGCCACTTGGGACTGGAACGCCGGGTCGGTCAGCCGCTTGCGCAGGATGCCGACCGCCAGACCACTGACCTGATGCTGCTGGGCGTAACTGGTCACCATGAAGCCCTTGACGCCCAAGAAGGGTGCCGGTACCTGACCTTTCACAATCGTCGGCACCGGTGAAATGCGGTATCTGAAGGTCAGGCCCGTCAACGTGGCTCGACTCCACTGTCCGGTGATCCAGAAGGGTGCTCGCCCCGATGTGAATGCCGATTGCGCGGCATTGAGATCAAGCGTCGAGTTCAGCAGTCCCTCCTGGTTCCACCGATCGATCATTTCGGCGTTGCCTAGAAAGGTCGGGTTTGCAATCCCAATGTTGAAGGCATCCAAACTCCCCGCAGCGTTTGTGCCGAACACGTACCCACCTAGGCCAGCGAAGAACGGATTCATGAAGTACGCATTGCCGTTAGCGCCCTGCCCAACCGCGATACCTACGTCGGCATCGCCGTTGTCAACCAATTTGCGCGCGGCCTTCGCCAGGGCGGTGAAATCCTTCGGGTTCTTGGGCACCATCTCCGCGTTGGAGATCAATGCCACGTTTTCATACTGAACCGGGATGCCGTAGGTGCCAAATCCGTAGTTGAACCCCTCCAGGACATTGACCGGGAAGGCCTTGCGCAGTCGCGAGGACATCGGGATCGCGGTCACCAGGCCAGCAGCAGCAAGTTCACCGGTCCAGGCGTGGTCCGCCCAGATGATGTCCGGTGCGTCCGGACCGCTGGCGGTCTTGAGTTCGTCCTTGATCGCCTTGAGATCCTTGGCGACGACGACGACACTCGCCCCGCGAAACCCGTCACTGAGCTCTTGCTCGACAAGCGGCGCGACAGTCGGCTCTGCCCAGATCACCACCCGGTCCCCAGCGGCTGCCGCTGGACTACTCAGCAGGGATGCGCCAACGGCAAGGACAAGTGCGACTGCCGGTGCCGCGACCAGTTTGCGGATCAACCTGCGCCTCCTCATGCGGCGCGACTCAGCGAAAGTCGCGCTCCAAGCCAAGCCGGCGGGCAGAACGTGCTCGCTGACGCGAGGCGCGCATCCGCCTCAGGCGCTTGACCAACATCGGGTCATAGGCGAGGGCTTCGGGCGTATCGATGAGAGCGTTGAGGATCTGGTAGTACCGCGTAGCGCTCATCTCGAACAGTTCGCGGATCGCCTGTTCTTTCGCTCCTGCATATTTCCACCACTGCCGCTCGAAGTCCATGATGCGACGGTCGCGATCCGCCAGTCGTGAGGAGTCCGCCTGCAACTCATCCGGTTGACGGACGGCCTCCATACAGAACTCCTCACTCGAAACCGGGGTGGACTCTCATCGTAGGTCCGAACTACATCAATGTCATTCACCGGTAACCAAGAGTCGTACCCCGTTGGTCACCACCACCACACCAATCACTTGGGTCGCCCCCGGCGCCAGCGGATGATGGCCCAACTGAAGGTGTACCCCAGTCCGTTGGTCGCCCAGTGCAGCCCCATGGGGCCCAGCACGCTGCCCGAAACCACCCGCAGACCAGCGAAGACCACCCCGGCTAGGGCCGTTCCAAGCACGCTTCCGGCCACGGTCAGGATGTTTCCGCGCAGGCCGCCACCGACCATGGAATTCAGCGCCGGGTTCTGCTCATGGGTGCCGATTGATGGCAGGACGTGCCATAGGCCGAACAAGATGGACGAGATAACGATGGCCCAGACCAGCCCGTAGCGTCGCGCCAGCATGGCGAACAGGACCGAGCGAAAGGCAATCTCCTCCAGAAGCACCGTGCCGAAGGGCACCTCAACCAGCGCTCGGAAGGCGACGGTCCCACCACTGAGCACGGCGTTGCGCTCGTCCTCAAACGCCTTTCGGGTGCGTCCGAATGAGGCTCCGATTAGGTAGAAGAGGGTGATGACACCAATAGAGAGGCCAGCCCAGATCAGGCCTGGAATCCAGTAGCGCCAACTCAGGCCCAAATCAGTCCAGGTGTTGCCATCCAGCAGACCAATGGCGATGAGCAGGACCGAACTCCCGAACGCCCAGAGCAATGTGTGGGACTGAGGTGCGAGTCGGTTATTGACGATGTTGATGACAATGAGCGCGACGATGACCAGAAGCAATGGCCACCAGGGCAGACCCGGTACCTGTTCGGGAGCCACCACGCCGAACAGCTCGCGGATGATGGGGTTGTCAAACACGTGAGCCTCGGTCCTGCACCTTGTAAGACTACGGGGCTCCAGCACCGTCAACAGGCGTCGGCTGAATCGCAATGACTACCCTGTGCACACCTCAAGGACAGGAGTCGGGTGAGTACCTCCACCGCCGTCATCACCGGCCGTCAGCCCATCAGCGGGCGGCTACGCCTCAGCATTGCCAGCGCGCTCATGCTGTTCGTGCAGCTGGCACTTATCCGCTGGTGTGGTGCAAATCTGGTGCACCTGTCTTACTTCTCGAACCTCATCTTGCTGGCATCCTTCCTGGGTATCGGCCTGGGCTTTCTGCGCGCTCGCCGGGAAGGTGACCTGGGGCGCTGGGTTCCGATCGGCTTGTTGATACTCGTCGGGTTCATCATGCTGTTCCCGGCACGCATAGAAGGCTCCTCCAACGAGCTCATCTTCTTCACCATGGTGCAACCCACCGGGTTACCCACGTGGGTTTCTTTGCCCTTGGTCTTCATTGTGATCGCCGCGACCATGACGGGCTTCGGTGAAATCACTGGCCGAGCCTTTAAAGAGTTCGGTGCACTCGATGCCTACCGATGGGACATCATCGGCTCGATTCTTGGTACCTGCGCCTTCACCGTCGTGGCCTTCCTGCGCTCGCCCTCGTGGATCTGGCCCATCGTTACCGCTATCGCGCTGTGGATGCTGTACGGGCGCAAGCTGCCGATCCTTTCCCGCCTAGCGATGCTCGCGGTCATCGGCATCATGGTGTTCGAATCGCTTGCCGCCGGCATTACCTGGTCGCCTTACTACAAGGTGCAGTCGGAGACCTTCAATGCCGGTACTCCTGATGAGTTCACCAGCATCCACGTCAATGGCATCCCGCATCAGATCGTGTTGGACGCCGAGAAGCGCCTAGAGATCGAGCCGATGTACAACCGGCCCTATGAGCGAGCAGTGGACAACCCCCTCGGAAACGTGCTCATCATCGGTGCCGGTACCGGTACGGACACTGCACTCTCACTGGTCCGTGGCGCCAAGCACGTTGACGCGGTCGAGATTGATCCACGCATTCAGCAGATCGGCTCCCAGGTCAATCCAAACCGCCCATATGACGATCCGCGCGTTGACGTATGGATTGATGACGGGCGTGCATTCCTGTCCCGCAGTGACGATAAGTACGACCTGATCCTGTTCGCCCTGCCCGACTCACTCACCCTGGTTTCCGGGGCCAGCCAATTGAGACTGGAGTCGTACCTTTTCACCAAGGAAGCCTTCGCTGCTGCGCGCGATCACCTCACCGATGACGGCGTCTTTGCGATGTACAACTACTACCGCGAGCCCTGGCTCATCAATCGGCTTGCAGGCACAGTCGACGAAGTCTTCGGGCATGCACCCTGCCTTGACACCTTCACCGCCGTGCAATCCATGGCGGTCATCAGCATTGGCAAGAATCAAGAGAACGCCGTCTGCGCCGCTGGCGCCGTGTGGGATCGAACCACGGTCGCTGCCCAGGGCGGGGAGATCCCAGTCCCTTCGGTGGACGATCGCCCCTTCCTGTACCTGAAGGAGCGCACGATCCCCACGCTTTATCTCATTGTCATCGCCCTGATCATCCTGGCCTCGGCAATCGGTATTCGGATCTTCGGCGGACCGTTCCGGCAGATGCGCTCCTATGTGGACCTGTTCTTCATGGGCGTGGCATTCCTGCTGCTCGAGACGCGCTCCATCACCACCTTCGCACTGCTGTTCGGTACCACCTGGCTAGTGAACGCCTTGGTTTTCACCGGCGTTCTCATAGCAGTGCTACTGGCCATCGAAGTAACTCGAAGATTCGGTGATCGCATCCCACGCTGGGCGATCATCGTGGCGCTATTTGCATCGCTGGTGGTGGCGTTCGCCATTCCAAATGCCTCGCTGCTAGGGCTGCCCGTGCCGCTGCGCTTCGTCTGCGCTGTGCTCATCGCCTTCGCGCCGGTCTTCTGCGCGAACTTGCTTTTCGCATCGCGCTTCAAGAATGCGCAAGACTCCACTGCAGCATTCGCCGCAAACCTCTTTGGTGCCATGATCGGCGGCTGCCTGGAGTACCTGTCGCTGCTGCTGGGCTACCAGTGGCTGCTGGCAGTCGTCGCCGTCATGTACGCCCTTGCCGTGATCACTGGGAGACGCAAGTCGGTACCGGCGACTGTCAGCTGAGGATGCCCTCATGCCCGGGCGACATGGGTAGGGTGACGCGCTATGAGGACAACATTCACGGCCCGCGTGGCCGCCATCGCCGGAGTGGGGCTCATAGCAGCCTCGGTGGCTTTGGCCGCGCCGGCTTTTGCTTCCAGCGGCAAGACGACCCTGTCCGCCGGCAACGGAACGGTCGGCGTGAATCAGGTGCTGACAGCCACCTATGTGTCTGCCAACGCCACCACGTCTTGTGACGATGAGAGTGGCGTCGTCAGCTTTGACTTCATGGTCGGCAAGGACACCGATCTGGGCACCATCGGTGGCACCTGCACCCCGGTGAGCAACGGCTCCTATGCGCCCGTTGCTACCTGGACTGCGACCATGAACTGGACGCCGACTGCCAGCGGGAACATCTCCCTCAACGTGAATGCGCTCCAGCAGCTGATGGGTGGCTCGCCCACGGTGGGCTCGGCGTCAAAGCGGGTAAGCATCGCCGGCGCCCAACCGACCGGTGCTCCGTCCAAGCCACAGAGCCTGAAGGTCACGGGCGTCTCGACGAACGCGGTGTCACTCAACTGGAATGCGCCGAGCAGCAGCGGTGGCTCGGCAATCTCCGGATACATCGTGAAGTGGACCGGCCCCACGAGCGGTCAGCTAACAGTGCAGGCCACCAACGCAAACGTTGGCACCCTCTCGGCCGGATCCACGTACACCTTCAGTGTCTCCGCCGCTAACGCCCAGGGCTGGAGCGACTGGGTGAGCGTGACACAGAACACCGCCAATGCGCCGACTCCGCCCCCCATTCAGCAGCAGACACTGACCGGGCCGATGTGGACCGGAGGCGGACCTAAGGTCAAGAGCGGTCAGTGGAAGTCGTTCAACAACACGTCGAACCTCGACACGAATGCCGGGCGCGAGGCCCAGTTGAGTGCCATCAATCGGTCGTCGACCCTCAAATCGGTCACCTTCCGCTACGACGGTGACAACGCCCAGGTCCGAGCGGTGCTGAAGCCGGGGGCCACGAGCGGCTCGTTCACGCTGCGTGAGTTCTCACCAGCCCTGCCCGGCTTTACAGCCATGAGCATGACCCGTGTCATCAAGGTTGTGCGGTAGGGCCAGGCGCTCAGGCAACTGCACATCGGTTGCCAGACCTCAATCCCGGGAAGGGCAAGGGGGATAATGACGTGACGTGGTGAGAGAAGGTCTCGACCTTGAGGTCTTCCCTCACACGCGCCCCTGTAGCTCAGTGGTAGAGCAACCGCCTTGTAAGCGGTAGGTCGTCAGTTCAATCCTGACCGGGGGCTCTCTTGGGCGCCGAGCCATGCGGCGATCTCGCGTGCGAAGTTCATCAGGTCCTTGTGGTCGGAAAGTCGATCCAGAACGATCGCATCCTGGACATCGACATATTCGTGGACGAGGACATTCCTGAACCCGACTGCTTTAACCATGCCTAGCGCTGGCAAGCTGTCGTCGCCCAAGCGAGGCTAGCCCCTCATCCAGGCAGATCTTGCGGGTGGTGGCTTCTCAACGCACCCGCGCCACCGGGCAAGCTGGAGTATGCACGTGGCTATGGGGGGCCGGGCTCGGCAGACAGCTCGGACTCGTCGCAACGTTCAGTGACGAGCAGCTCAAGGTCGGCTGATCAACGGACGACACACGCCGGTACTGTCCTGGCGATCATCGAAAGAGGCCTACGCCACTCAGCTCGAATGTGCACTACGGGGTTGAATGCTCCCTGCCCATGTGACGTACTTCGGGTACGCTCCGGAGGTGATAACGGTGCCGCGTCGCCGGTCACCTATCTTCCATGGCGCTGAAACATTGCTCCGGCCTGTGGCGGCGATGGCGATGTTCGCCGGTATCGCGCTCATCCCGATCGCCGCTTCGCCGCCAGCATCAGCGGCCTGCACTTCAAGTACGTCAACAGTGAGCGTCGCCGGATCGACGTACGAGGTGACCACGTTCAGCGGGACGGGCTCATGCACGTGGACGGTGCCGAGTGGCGTGACGTCCGTCGAGGTGCACGTCGTAGCCGGTGGTGGCGGTGGCTCCGGTGGTGGTGGTGGCGGCGGTGGCAGGACGGCCGCCAGTGGGGTCGCGACGGACCCGGGAGCAGCGGTCTCCGTGACGGTTGGAGCAGGAGGAGCAGGAGGCAACTCAGCGTCAGCGCAGGGAGTCGATGGCGGGGACTCCAGATTCGGTGCCGTGACGGCGGTCGGTGGTGGTGGCGGAGGTCGTGGTCTCCAGATCTCCGATGCGGATGGCAGGTCCGGAGGTTCCGGGGGTGGCGCGAGCGGAAACAACGGGTATCGCGGCGGTAGTCCCACTGCGGGCCAGGGTAATTCGGGCGGGAGCGCAGCCTCGGACAACACCTTCCCCTATCACGCTGCTGGTGGTGGTGGCGGTGGTGCCGGCGGGATTGGCTCTGCGGGCTCGGTCTCCTACACCGGAGTCCCGTTCCCTATCTTCTTCTCCTCAGCAGTGGGCGGCGCCGGTGGCAGTGGAGCACCATCTACGATCAGCGGCTCGAGCGTGACCTACGCAGGTGGTGGCGGAGCGGGTGGCGAGACCGGGGGTGGTTCGGGGGGCTCTGGCGGTGGAGGTAACGGAGTCGCTTCGGGAAGTGCCGGAAGCGGCACCGATGGACTCGGTGGTGGTGGGGGCGGCAGTGGCAATGGCACCGGTGGCCAGGGCGGCTCGGGAGTCGTCATCGTCCGCTACCAATCATTTCTCACCCCGGTCTTGGGGTCGGTGACCCGTACCTCGGGAGGATTCACGTTACCGATCTCGAACTATGACGCGCTCTACTCTTGGGCGGCAGCGGCAACGGCAGGCTCGGCATCAGTGGACAGCAGTGGTGTCGTGACGGTCTCTGGGCTCACGGCTAGTGCAAGTGCGACGGTTACCGTGACGTCGTCCCGAACGGGGTACGCCGACGGCACCGCCTCCACTAGCGGCACAGCCCTGTCGCCAACGCCGACTCCGACTCCGACCCCAACCCCGACGCCAACCCCGACGCCAACCCCGACGCCGACGCCAACCCCGACGCCAACGCCAACGCCAACCCCCACTGCTACACCGTCACAGTCTGCTAGCCAGACGCCTACGGTCGCAGCCTCGTCATCGCCCGTTCCATTGGCATCTCCTTCCGCCTCCCCTGCGTCGCGTCCGTCGGCTACCGGCTCGCCGGACGCGTCGGCCCCCCGCAAGCCGACGAGGAGGCCGTCCGCGTCGGCATCGGTGAGTGCGAGCCCTTCGGCATCGGTGAGTGGGAGCCCTTCAGCATCGGTGAGTGCGAGCCCTTCAGCATCGCCATCTACTTCGGCGGCTGTCGTCATGCCGTCTAACAGCCCGAGTGATGGACCGAGCGACGGCAATGGGACCGCGCCGACCTCAGGTGTTACGCGAATGAACGCGGTCGGCCCCGTGGTCGATTCGCCACTTGGTCCGATCTCGACGGTGAACATCTTCACGGACCCTGCGCCGATTGGTCCGGTGCTCACCGTCGACATGGGCGTCGAAGTGAGCAAGAAGGCAGCCGGGCGCACGGTGACGGCGGGTGCAACACTCATGCTCCCGGGCAGCTTGGTCGAGATCGTGCTGCGGTCTGATCCGGTGGTGATCGGATCCGCGACAGTTGGGGCGGACGGGTCGGCTGCAGTCACGGGGGTCATCCCGGAGGGCCTTGAGCCCGGTCAGCACACGATCGAGGTTCGCGGCACCGGGGCCGATGGCGCGCCGGTGCAGTCGATCGGCGCGTTTGAGCTCGATGATCAGAACCTTGTGACGGGCTTGGCGCCCGCGGGGCAGACAGTTGAGCCGGTCGATCCCGAGGGCCCTGAGATGGAGCGCGCCCTAGATGCTGGCGCTCCGCTCTATGACCCGACCCGGTACCCGGCGGCAACGGCGGCGCTCGCGGTTGCCGCTGTTGCCGGCGCGACGGCGCTCGGCGCGGCTGCCCGCGGAGGCGCGAATAAGAGCGGCGGAGGCGATTCCGGGGAGTCGAGCGAGGGCGCTGGCGAAGTGGCCGAGGTGTATGACGAAGACCTCGAGAGCGCTGAGGCGGAGGAGCCGGGCTGGGGCGACCGGTCGCGCACGTGGGCCGCGCCGGGTACGGCCACGGTCGACCGGTTGCTCGCGACCGCGCCAGTCGTTGCGGGCGCGTACGCGAGGCTTCCTGCTCGGGCGATGAATGACGGGATCTGGAACCGGGCCATGTTCGGGTCCGCAGGGCTCGGCATCTGGGCGCTCGGCGCGATTCTTGGTCTGATCTCGGCGATCAGTGTCGGGTTCGCGCCGTTCCCGCCGGCGCTGCCGCTGCTGCTCGCGATCGTCGTGGTCGGCATGCTCGACGTTGTCGCGGGCATCGCGGCTTGGCTGGTGATCGCGGTGGGGGCTGTGGTGACTGGGCAGGTCCTCATTGCGTCCGACGTACGGGGCCTCATGGGCCTGTTCGTGCTCTACGCTGCGCTGCCACTCATAGCCTCGGCAACCCGTCCGCTGCGTCGGCCGATCTCGGTTGAGGACCCGAAGGAGGTGTTCGACCGGGTCGCCGACTACCTCGTCGTAGCAATCCTGCTCATGGTGATGGGCACGATGCTCTTCTCCTCGATCAACGGCCTTACGGGCCTCGAACTCGTGTCGCTCGACGACGTCATCATCGTCCAAGTCGTGGTCGTGCTTGCGGCATGGGCACGCATGGGGATGGAAGACGTCGCTGTGCACCTATACCCGGTGCGCAGCGCCGAGGTCGCGCCCCCGGAGGCGCCTGACGTGAAAAAGCCGCTTGCGCTGGCCGCTGTCGCTGCGCGGACGGCCGCATTCGTATTCATTGTGATCGCCTACCTCGATATGTCTCTTGCCGCGCTGCTTGTTGGCATCATGTTCGCGATACCGCAAATTCTGGCCATCTGGTACGGGGACCTGCCGAACTCCCAGTTCCTCTTCAGGTACCTGCCTCGAGGTATGACCTACTGGCTGCTTCTCACCATCCTTGGCGTCCTCATCTCAGCCTGGGTTCTCGGCCGGGTCACGACCCCGGGCAGTGCTGCCATTGACTACGCGCTGCTCTTCCTGCCCTGGGCGATCGTTGACTCCCTCTACAACTTCGGAGTCAATGGCACCGACTGGAAGGACGGCTGGGGCAAGCGCATCGTCGGGATGCCGCTCGTTGCGTACACCGGCGGCCTGCTGCTCGGCTACGTCACCTTCATGTAGCGCTCCGCTGGCAGTCACGCGAACCTTTCAAGGGTGACTACGACGGCCGTACCTGCACCTGCGGATACAGCAGGTGATACTTCTTGTCGGAAACCGTGGCCAACTCTGCGCCATTGTCGGCGTCGGGTTCGTACTTCTCCCCCGACCCGTAGGCAACGTCGGCGTACCTAAGCCGAGGCGGCCTGACTAACGACGTGGGATCCGTTCATTGGTGAACGAGTCAAGAATCCGGGAGTCCGCGGGACTACGGCCCAGGGGCAGGGGTGCTGTGGGGTTTTTCGGCTTCTCGTGTGTACGGTGCCATTCCCTTACGCAGGCGCGATCCCGAGCGTCTGGATGTCGAGTACCTCAACACTGAGCACGGGTGGATCCCCCACGAGCCACACTGCCGAAGAAATAGGCGAAGGTGGCACCGCGTTCCCGAAGCGCCACCGTTGCAGCCTTCCACCTCTCCATGTCAAGCATCTTGCACGCTTACCTGTCAATTACCTTGCCTGGAACCTCGCGAAAGCCGACACCGACCACGGCCGTAACGGGTTGCGTCGATCGAGAGAGCACGCTCACCTGGTAGGTGCCGGCGATGGCCGGCTGCTCAAGACGGGCCAGGTACAGGTAGTTGGTCCCGGAGTAGGGCTCATAGAACGGGGTCCGCTCGGTGAGGGGCATCACTGAAGTGCGACCGCGGGGGTCGGTCACCGTCACCTGCGGGAGCGCACTGGTCGCCAGCCCATTGGCCGGGGGGACATCCTTGATGAGCAGTTGCACCTGCAAGCTTTGGCCCTTCTTGAATCCCACCCGAAAACCCCGAGTTTGGCCGCGGGCGTTCAGTGGAGCATTGACCGCGAAAGAGACCGTGCCGTCCACCAGCAGCGGTCCGGTTGCCGGGGTGCTGTCATCAGCACCCAGATTGACCGGCTGATGGGCCATCGCCGAACTGGCAAACACAACCGAGGCCACGAGAGCAGCAGCGCTGACCACGGCGACCAGTAGGCCTGACCTTGCTCGAGCTTGTCTGGTCACGACCCCACCCCATTTCGACTGAATACCTAGAAACCTCGCACCACTAGTTACATTGTTCACAGTGAACGCGGTTTCCGCAGCGGTGGAAGGACGAGCATGAGCGAAGTGGCGGGCCTGGAATCCGACCAGCAGCGACTGCGCACCCAGCAGACGGCGCAAGCCAGTACTACGAGTACGCGACCGAGCGTCGACCATCCGCCGAGCGCACCTACCACCCGCCCCAAAGGCTCGATGTACGGGAACATGAAGCGGTTCCTGACCACGGGTGACTCCAAGAAACTCACTGACGAGGAAAAGGCCGCCAAAGCGGCAGCATCGGTCCCTGCGCCTGAAACGCAGAGTGCACCTGAGGCACCTGCCGCGGATGCGCCACGCAAAACCCTCGGCTACGCAATCCGATCCAATGCAAGCAAGATCGCAGAGGGTCGCTTCTCCGACATCAAGGTGACCGGCAAAACGTTCAAGAACACCGCCTCGGACATCGGCAGCGCAGCAAAGGACGCAGCAAGTCATGCCGCCGGTTATGTCGCCGGGACCAACATTCCGGAACACCTCAAGCCTGACCATCCGCAGTACCAGGGCGATGATCCGGCTGGCCAGTACGTGCGCATGAGCGACGGCATGGGTGGATACCAATGGAAGGACCGCTCAGAACTCAGCCCGGAGCAGATCGCCAAAGCGGATATGCCCAAGGCGCCGAGCCTGAAGGGCGACGCGGCCATCGCAACCAATGCCGCCGCCGGTGGTCTGAATTTCGTCGCCAAGTCGATGATGGGCGCAAACAAGCAGACTGCCGAAGAACGTATGAATGAGAGCCCGGGCAAGGCTGCGCTTCAGGGCATTTTCGGCAGCGGTGCGGCGTTGCTGAAGTCGGCTGGTGGCTCAGTTGCCGAAGGCATGTCTGGTGGGTTGGTCGAGGGTGAAGGTGCCAGTGAAGCCGTCGGGCATCTGGGCAGCATGGTGGGCTACGGCGCACGTGGGCTGGCTAAGGCGACACAGAATGCAACGAAGCCTGCGGCCGATCAACAACGCTTGCGTCGACACGTAGCCAACCTGTACACCGAAAAGGGTCATCAGGAACTCAAAGAGCACAGGGCAGAAAAGGTCATGCCGGAGTTCGGCGCGGCACTACGGGCCCGAACTGCGCGGGTGGCACTCAATCCGGAACGTGCCAAGGACCCCCGCCCTTCGGGTGTGCCGGACTGGGCCAAGGAGCAGTACAAGGCCGATCACCCGGCTCCCGCGCCTGCTCCAAAACCCGCTCCAACACCGGCAGCCCCGGCCAAGCAATCCTGGTTCAGCCGCCTGATGGGCGGGGTGCGGTCCTTCGGTCAGCGCGTCTCGAAGGCATTCGGTCGCGCTAGGCAGTCGCTGCGACGCCTCTGGCGTTAGGCACCGCAGTGGCAGGCAAGTCGTGGGCACAGAAAATGGACAGACCGGCAAGTCCTGTAGTCAAGCCGCTCGATCGTCGCTTCGCAGGTCATCATCCCGGTGAGCTGATGCTCATTTCGACACCACGAGAGATCAGGGCACGCATTCGACGACTTCGTCCCGGCACCGCCAGCACAGTCGCCGAATTCCGCGACCGCTTGGCCAAAAGCGCAGGGGCAGACTTCACCTGCCCACTGTCGAGTGGCATCTTTCTTCGCATCGTTGCTGAGGATGCGCTGGAAAGCATGCATGAGGGTGCGGCGATCGACGAGATCACGCCCTTCTGGCGGGCGATCGAACCGGAGAGTGCCCTGGCGGGGAGATTGAGTTGTGGTGCTGACTTCATTACACGCCAACGACGGCGCGAGTTGCGCTAACCGAAACAACGTTTGGCCCCGGAAATTTCCGGGGCCAAACGTTG